>JAEEKM010000032.1 GCA_016282455.1 Treponema sp.
AGTTCCTTGTGGCGTGCTTTATATTCACTGTACGTATTGTGAACTTTTCTTCCTGGTTCTGATAAATTTTCCGTAAGCATGTTGCAGGAAGAATCGTAAACAAAATCTGAAAGTTCAGTTACGTCTCCGATAGACACAAAAAGATGGGGGTAGATATTTTCAATTTTTGGAGCGGGAGGAAGAGCTTCAGGAGAACAGTCGTAGAGTTCATCCAGAAGCATACGGCAGTATTGTATTCTCGATGCGGCATCAGCATTTTCATAGGCAATCCTGCAGGCTTCCCTGTCATTTTCATCATCTACCAGAGCAGCAACCAGTGCTAAAAAGAAATCACTGTCTGTTAAAAGTTCATTAAGGCCTGGATATTTATCCTCGTCATCAAGAATTGAATTGTACCTTTCAAGAACTTCCTGGAACTTTTCATTATTGCTTAATTCTTCTATAAGTTCTTCCGGGCCGCGCTTATAATCAGGAAACTGCAAGGGTTGGTAAGTATAGAATACATTTGGATTCTGATAGTCTTTAAGTTCAATTTGCGTTAACTTATTATTTTCGTCCAGGGTTATTACATAGGTCTTTCCCTTTATGGCAAAATCACCCGCAGTAAGGGGAAGAGAATCTACAGCTTCAAGGAATTCATTTTTATCTGTAGTTTCATCATCCTTGATGTCAATGACATTAATGGCAGCTCCTTCTCCATATTCAAAATTGGCTTCACTCAGGTCTGTGTTTTTTGAAAGACAGATAACATAGTCTCCATAAGCCATATAAGGATCCGGCTCAAACTCATCATAGTAAACGTAAACAAAATCACCATTAGAGTTTACGGCATAAAAACCTTCATCAATCGCATTTGCTTCTGCCGAACGGTAACAGGAACGCACTTCAGTCTGGGAGAATGTATAGAACAGAGAAGATGTTAATTCAGACTCTGAGTTTATAAAGGTGAGCCACCTTGTGTTCTCTCCAAAGCCATTTCTCTTTATTGCAGGATCTCCGTAAAAAAGATTGTCTTTTCCGTTTCCGTTAAGATCGGCCTTTTCTCCGTACTTAAGCGTAAAGGATTTTGAAGTACTTCCGTTACCGGGGACAACCTTTGTAAAAGTAAAGCTTACGGATTCAGGACTGATTAAATCAATTGTGATGTAGCCGTAGTCAGCCTTTGAAGGAATGTCTGCGTAGTAAGTGTTATCTTCAAGTGTTCCGCCTGCAAGGGATTTTAGTACAGAGGTAGCGGAAAGACTTTCGTCCAGATAATTAACATCATCATCATTTGCATCACTCGTAATTGAAGTTGTTTCAGAAGTAAACTTATATACTTCTTTTGTCTTCTTCTCAAATTCACCAAGGCGTACACCAATTTTTGTTCCGACAGCGAGCTGTGAATACTTACTGTTGGAGTCCTCGGGGTTGTAGATGAGTGAACCTCCGATAAAACTGCGGTTGGCAGTAATATAGGAGTATGAAAGCGCGGTGTCATTTTCACTTCCGGTGTCAGGACTATTTCCTCCGGGACAGGAAACCAGATTCAGTGCAAACAAAGAGGCAAGAGAAACTGCAAAAAACTTAACGAATGTTTTTTTCATAAAAGCTCCTTAAAAAAACAGGGGTTACCACAAGACAATGCGCTGGCCTGGCTCAAGGTAGTAGCGGTCTCCACGCTCCACCTGGTAGAGTTCATACCAGTCATCCAGATGACAGACTGTTCCATTTGTCCTGAAGGGATAGGGCGAATGGGAGTCGTTTTTTATTAACTGTTCAAAATCAATCCGGTCTTCATCATAGGTCCAGGCAATGGCATAGGACTGGAAGAACATTTTTTTCTGTTTCAGCAGTTCCTGTCCCGCATAGCCTTCTTTGATTTTCTTTTCCACAAAAAGATCATAGGCAGTTACAAGACCGCCAAAATCAGCCATATTTTCTGAAAGGGTATTTTTCCCATTTACACTTGTTCCGCTTGGAATGGAGAACATGCTGTAGAGACGGGAAAGCGCATCTTTCTTTTCTTCGTAGTGAAGTTTATCGCTTACAGACCACCAGTCTCTTTTGCGGCCATACAGGTCCCGTTTAGATCCACTCTCATCAAAGGCATGGCACATTTCGTGTCCGATTGTTGTTGCTCCAATAACTGCGTAGTTGTAGGCATCTGCATAATCTGTGTTGCAGATAGGGTCTACAAGGTTTGAAACAAGAAGATAGCAGCTGTTGGTATAAGGACTGTAAAAGGCATTTGCCATTACCTGAACCTCTTCAAAAACAATGGAAGCATCTATTTTTTCTGAAACCGGAGTGTCACTTCCGTAGATTATGGCACGGAAGGCTTCAAAGGCTTTTTGGGAAATGGCCTCATACCAGGGAATAAAACAGGTGTAGGTTTCTGTAAGGGGAGTTTTTAAAAGCAAATCTTCCCAGACTTTATCAGGATATCCCACATAAAAAATAATGTTCCTGGCTTTTTCTATTGCTTCCTCTTTTGTCGTACTGCTCATCCAGGTGTTCTTTTCAAGGCGCTGTATGAACTTACCCCTAAACTCTTCACACATTTGCTTTACGTACTGTTTTTTACTTCCGTCTGCATCATTCTCTTTAACATACTCCATCAGGGTAGGATAGTTAAAAGGCATTGTAGAAAGGTATTTGTTTCCGCCAGAAAGGAGTTTGTAGCCTGAGTGTACAAAAGCATATTTAAGGAAAGTTTTTGCATTTTCAAGAGTAAAAGCTTCTTCGTCAGTAAGGTCTAACTGAACAAGTCTTGAAAGCATGGATTCAACCTTTATGTCTGCATCCTGTGCAAGGCCAAGTACAGTGCGGACTTTTTCATTCATCTGATTTTTGAGCACATCATTCTTGTCTTCGGTTTTATCAATATTCTCCCAGGCAGAGACAAAGGAAATTACTGTGTTTTTTACAGAAGCCAAACCTACGTCATCTAAAGAAAGCACATCCTTAAAAAAGGCAATTGAATTTGAATCTCCAAAGACAGAATCTTCTGTTTCCTCATCTTTACTCTGGCGCCCGGAAATGAAACCGTAGTAGTCTAAATCTAATTCTATGCTGAAATAAACTTTTTTATGTTCATCAACTGCTGTTGAAATGTGGCACAGGGGAGACTGCACAAGAAGTGCCTTTATCCAGGCATTCACAAGGCTTTCGTTGTCTGAGTAAGTGTTAATCTGAGCAAGCTGACTTTTAAGATAGTCTTTTTCTGCAGAAAGTTTTGTGCTGTCCTGTGCAGGAAAAAGTCTTGCGGCAGTTGCAAAGGGTTCAATATTCTTTGAGAGTATATTTTCCATAAACGCCTTGCATAGAGCATCCTGATTGTAGACTAAGCCCTTGTCATCATCTGCTTTGTTTTTAGTCCAGGTACCGGTAGCATAGGCGTAAAAATCATCTCCCGGTTTTACGTCCTGGTCAATGTAGGAATCAAAAGAACTGTCCGCTGTGGGCCAGGGTTTTTCATCGGCAGCAACAGTTTTTGTTCCATTCCCCTCGTCCATTTTCCAGAGGGCATAAAGGGTCATGTTTTTGCTGACTAAAATGTATTCGTTATCTGAATATTCTGCTTCATTCGCATAAGCATGCGTTGCCCAGCCTCCAAAGACACGTCCGCTGGAAGGGGCTTCAAAGGCATTTTTTGAAAGAGCCTGACTCTTGTCCTGTTCAAAAGTCTGACTTTCCATTTCACCGCTGCCACCGTTGGCATCAAAGGTTACTGTATAAGTGTTTCTGAAAATATACTGGATGTTATCCTGACAGGATGAAAAAACAAGGGCAAAGACAATTGCAGGCAATAGAAAGAGAATGCGTTTATTTTTCATCGAAACTCCTTTCTACTATTATAAGGCAGGTTTTTGCTTTTTACAAAGAAAAAGAAGTTTTTTTTGCAAAGACAATCCCTATTGCAAACTTGCACTTGTATTTTTTACGTAATATGATATAATCAATTTGTTATGAACAAGGAGTCGTTTTACAGTCTTCTCAAGGCAGTACCAAAGGCGGAACTGCACTTACACGGAGAGGCTGTAATCAGCCGCAGCACGGTAAGGAAAATCTTCAAGTCTCGCTACAATACCAATCTCTCAATGCAGGACTTAAAAACGCTCTTTTCATACGACGACCTTCCCGGCTTCCTTGATACCTTCATAAAAATCCAGTCCTATTTTTTAACGGAAGATGATTTTCACTATATTCTAAATGACTTTTATGACTACCTGCAGGAAAACAACATCGTTTACTGCGAAGGTTTTTTGAGTCCCACTTCTCCCTTAAAGAACGGTTTTGATTTTCATAAAATGCTGTCCGTTTAC
>JAEEKM010000359.1 GCA_016282455.1 Treponema sp.
GCCGTCAGAAAGTTCCCCTGTTTTGGCATTTAGGTTATCTAAGGAGAGAATGTGCAGGTCTTCTTTATAGAAAGCAAAAAGTGAGTTTCCTTCAAGGGGCAGGGTAAAAGTTCTTTCCTGTTCTTCTAAACAGGAGTTATAATTTGCATCCATAACTTTTGTAACCACCAGTTCAAAAGAGTCTTTTAATCCCACACCTTCGTCCTTTACCATAAAGTCTAGAGAAAGTGTAAGTTCTTTTCCCTTTTGATAAGGAATGAGATGTGCAATATCTGAAAAACTGCTGTACTTACTGCTTTCACAAAGAGAGAGATTTTCTCCGTTTTCTCCTGTAAGAGTAAGTAAGGCCCGTATTATTTCAGGCGGCGTATTGTCTTTTTCATTACTCACAGAGTAGAGCCACTTTTTTTCCTCCGAAAGGCTTATGTCTTTAGTGCTTCCATTTGCTTCTACCGTATAGAAAAAATCTCTTTTTATGGTAACTGCAATCTGTGTAAACTCAGGCGGAAGGTTGTCCAGGTCTACGTCAATGAAAAGAGAAGTGCAGTCAGCATTAAAAACAGGGACCGTAAAGTATTTGTTCATGTTTATGCTTTCACCTGCGTCGGAGATTAAAATGTTTTTGAAAAAAATATCCTGGTCTTTTTTGTAGGCATAAGTATGAGTGCCTGTAGTTAAAAAGTCAGTCTCCTTTAGGGAGAGTGTTTCTTTTAACTCAGTTTTTTCTTCGTCTGTAAAATAGATTGAGTTTTCATTCATGGAGCGGTCAAAAACTACAGTTATGGGAGAGTCCCTTAGCGAAAAGACAGAAGACAGGGCCGGTGACCAGGAAATAATCTGTGCTCTTTTTGCAACTACAGGTTTTATGATTATGTCTGAAAGTTCTTTTAAAAATGTTACGCTTGTTTCTGAGGAGTTTTTGTTTTCTATGCAGAGGTAATCGTCTATGTCTTCGCCTTCTTTTAGTGACTGGGATTCTGCTTTCCAGCAGATAAAGTCGTAGCCTGTGGAAGCGTCAAACTGAATGGCAAAAGTGTCCGTTACTTTTTGAACCGTTTCTTCCATTGCGGGTTTTACTACAGTGCCGCTTCCTTTTTCGGGTTTTACCAGGATTGTAAAAGAGGGGGACTGTGCGTAGGAAATATCTTTTTCCAGTTTGCTTTTAAAATCAGAACCGCTTAAAAACTGGTCGCAGGAAGCAAGTGTCAGTGTTAAAAGTATAAGTGCCGGCAGGGTAAGTTTTATGAAGCTGCTTTTTTTCATGAGGATTCCTCCTTCTGAAATTTTTATGACTGATGAAGAACAGGAAGAAGAACTTTATTTAATTGTAACATGGAATTTTTGTACAGGCAATTGTGACATTTCTTGTGCAGGGCAAAAAAAAGTTCCCGCTCTGGCAGGAACAAAAAGCCAACTATGTGACTCGAACACATCACCTGCTCTTTACGAGGGAGCTGCTCTACCGGATGAGCTAAGTTGGCAAGTGAGGTAAGTTTATAGGAATGAAAAACCTTCGTCAAGCGGTTTGACTTGCAAAGTACTGGTCTACGGTGCGCTTCATGTCGTTTATGTTTGCAACTACCATGTAGCCGTCGTAAATGTCCAGTTTCTTTTTTGCCACAAGTTTGTTAAGTTCATCCCTGGCACTGTTTGTGGAAATGCCGACCCACTGGGCAACGTCCGCTACCGTAAGGGGGAACTTTCGCTTAAAGTCAAACTCGTCTGTATTGGCGGGTTTAAGGGTTACTTCATCAAACATAAGGAAAACATCTGCCACACGCACAGAAATATCCTTTATGGCAAGAATGCGTATGCCCCGCTTCTGGTCATAGATTCGCTTGCTGAAAAGCCTGAGCAGGTTAAAAACAATTGTTGGGTTGTTTAAAACCAGGGCCTGAAAGTTTTCCTTGTTAAACTCAAGGCATTCTACTTCGCCGCGGGCAATACAGGTTGCGCTTCTGGGGGAGCTGTCAAGAATTGCCATTTCTCCAAAGAATTCGCCGGGGTGCAGAATGTCCAGATTTTTCTTTGTGCCGTTAATGCACTTTACAATCTGTACGTCGCCTTTTTTAATAAGGTAAAAACTGTCGCCGGGTTCAAACTCAGAAACTATTGCCTGTCTGTGAGTGTAGGTTTTTGTAAATTTGTCAAAGACAGGATTTGAAAACTGCCTGAGGGTGACTGCACTGGTTGCGCTGGAAACAAAAGTCTTTGACTCATCTTCCTTTTTTTCGTCTTCTGTAAGGGGATTTACGTTAATCTGTTCCCTGTTTGCGCGGTTTCTTGTTTCGCTAAGAAACTGTTCCACTTCCGGCATATTGTCTGCAGTGGGGAAGCGTTGTTTTATGAGTTCGCATATTGAACGGGCAGTGCTGTATTCTTCCACGTCTGCAAAGGAACGGGCCACAAGCATCATGGCGGCATGCGGAGGAACATTTACTGCTTCGTGATGAAGGATGATTTCTGTCTGCTTGTGGAGGGTGCGCAGGTTTTTTGAAAAAACACGGAGCATTTTATTTACCACAGCGGAATTTTTGCTGAATATATTTTCAAACTCAAGCGGGGTCAGCTGAATGACCTGTGAGTCTTCCATTGCATAGGCAGTTTCCATGCGGGGCATTTTTGCAAGAGAACTTTTTACTCCAAAAAATTCTCCCTGCTGAAGGTTCTCTACAATTTCTTTTCCGCTGGCAAGGTCAGTCCATTTGAGGACAACGTTGCCTGACTGGAGTATAAAAATCCTGTCGTCCTTTTTATCTTCTGAGAAAAAAATTACTGAACCGCGTTTGTAAGGTACAACCTTGGGCATCCATAGACCTCTTGCAGATTAGTATAGATTTATTATATCACAAAATTTCAAAATATGCTATATTTTTAGAGAATATGAATATTGATTTACACAGCCACTCAACGGCATCAGACGGAACCCTTTCTCCTTCGCAGCTGGTGTCCTATGCAAAAGAAAAGAAGATTGAAGTTCTTGCCCTTACTGACCACGATACTACAAATGGTCTTGCAGAAGCACAGGAAGAGGCGGAAAAACAGGGAATAGTCTTTGTTCCCGGAATAGAAGTGAGTGTAGAATGGCCCACGGGAGAATTTCATCTTCTGGGACTGGGGCTTACCCATGAATCTTTTGAACTTTCTTCTATAATTAAGTTTATTGCAGAGGAAAGGGAAAGACGCAACCGCACTATGGCAGAAAAACTTCGTGAAAGCGGACTTGACCTTTCTTACGAAGAAGTGCTTGAAAAAAGCCATACAAATACTTTAGGCAGACCCCATTTTGCAGATGTGATGATAGAAAAAGGTTTTGTAAAAAACAGGCAGCAGGCATTTGACCGTTACTTTGCAAAAGGACGTCCCTGTTATGTAGACAGACGTGGTGCTGACCTGGGGGCGGCGGTTAAGGCAATTAAGGCAAGCGGCGGCATTCCTGTAATGGCACATCCACTTTCCATCTATGTTGCCTGGGGTAAAATGGAAGATACCCTTACACAAATCCGTGACAAAGGTGTTATGGGTTTTGAAGCATGGCACCCCGGAGCCCGCATTTCTGAAGCAGAGAGGCTTGAAGCACTTGCAAAAAAACTGAATGTAATTGCAACCGGCGGAAGTGATTTTCACGGACAGAAGGTCAGGGCGGACAGACATATTGGTTTTGCTTCCGGCGGCTTAAAAATCCCAGAGAGGCTTTGGAAAGAAAACCTTTTGCCCCTGCTGGGAAGAAACTTTAAGGCAGATTTTAAATAAATCTGGCACTTTTATTCTGACACTTTCTTCATTTTGAAAGTCTCTTCGTAGAGTTCTCCTGTTTCCTCGTTTTTGCGCATGGCTCTCCAGGACATGGTGCCGTCATCAACCCAGATGTAAGAGATTTCCCATAATTCAATGTGTTCAATGCCGTCTTCTTTCCAGTGGGTGTAAAGAAGGGGCCCGGCTACAGAGTATTTGCAGTCGGTGCTTTGAACCTGGGTCCACTCCCCATTATTCTTTTCATAATAAAGGTAGCTTCCGTCTTTATTGTATTTCCAGCGGTGAATTTCTGCCTCATCATCTTCAGACTGTTCAGAACTTTCACTCGTTGACTTACCTTCCCAGAGCCCGATTATTTTTTCTGTGTAATCAAAATCATATCTCTCAAACATGAGTTTTTTCTCTGTGGAAACTTCTATTATATACATACGGTCAGGACTAGCAAAATCAAAATTGTATTGTATTGTGCGGGAAGGATTTATTTCTTTTCCTGTACTTTTCAGTGTCATGCTGGTGCCGTTTAGTTGCACTGTATATTCTGCATGGGGAATCCAAAGTCCGTCAACCATTTCAGAAATGTATGCTTTTGTTTCTGATTCA
>JAEEKM010000360.1 GCA_016282455.1 Treponema sp.
ACGACCAGTAATTTTATAAGCCGCACCACCCCAGTTTGTATTTCCATAACTGTTGTTTACATAGCGGGTAACAAGTGTCCGTCCGGGAGAACAGGCTGCAGTTGCCTCAGGAATTCCAACTCCATATTTGTTTGCAGTGTAAGTTCCCTTAAATCCGCAGTACTTTACAAAATGCTTTCTAAGCACAGGCCATCCGTCATTATCCAGTTCAAGATCATTGATTCCGATTGTTGCCTTTCCGTCATTGTTCTTGTCGTAGTAATGATAAACCAGAACGAAATTTCCATTCTTATCTCTTGTAATGCTCTGACCGCCGGGACCTGCCCTGTTTCCGCTTGATGAAAGAAGAACCGTTCCTCCATTACTTCCTGTACTCATGGGAAGGCCGTTTTTATCATAATAAGGACCGTAAGGATTTTTTGAACGACCGTAGCGGATACTGTAGTTTGAAGAACTTCCGCGGCAGCAGTAATCATAAGAGGCAAAGAGATAATACCAGCCGTTACCAGGTGTCCAGATGTGAGGAGCTTCCATAGCCTTTGGAGTACGTCCTGCAATTTTTGTTGCAACACAGCCCCTTCTTCCGTGCATGGTAGAAGGATCCAGGTCAATCATGTAGAAACCGTCATTAAAAGAACCGAAGGTTAAATAATACTGTCCGTCATAAGCCTTTACCAAATTAGGATCGATTGCATTGTAGAGGCTTTTTGAAGTTGAACTCCAGACCATTCCACGATCCACCCAGTTAACAAGATCTTTACTTGTGGCAAGACCGATTGTAGATTCTCTTGTTCCGAATTTTGAAACACAATAATACATAAAATATGTGTCGCCAACTTTTGTTACATCAGGAGCCCAGCCTTCGTTACCGGTTGTTCTTCCATTCCACCAGGATGGAACATTTCCTGCATTAAAGACAGATTTTCCCTGAGTCCAGATTTTTCCGTCAACAGAAGTTTTGTAACCGAGGTAGTCGGCAGTGTAGAACATGTAATATTTTCCGTTTCCGTAAATCATTGTCGGGTCATGAACAAAAGAGTCTCCCTTAATTGTCCAGTCACCGCTTTCTGAAGCAACAGGAGTAACTGTACCTGCAGTATAAGTACTTACCTCTTCCTCATTTCCAAAGTTCTGCTTGATAATTGGATATTTAATGTAAGAAAGACCAAAAGGATTCAAGACAACGTTTCCGCTTTCAATGCTGTTCAAAACATTAAGGATGAATTCCCTGATGTTGCCGTTCCACATTGTCATAGGATAGGTATAGGCAAGTTTTCCGTTTATAAAATACTGAATTCCGTCAACTGTATTGATTGAAATTCTAACCTGATTCCTATTTCCGTTAAAGGCAGAATCCCAGACAAATCCGTTTGAAAAATAAGATGGTGCAAGTCCGGGGTATGCATTAACTCCGCGAAGGGAAGAATTTGCTGCAGTGTTGTTCCAGGGGTCAAGGTTTGCCAGAGTCATCACGTAATTGTCTTCTGTAAGAAGCACCTGTGTTTCCCAGTCGATTCCAGAATGTGATTTTGACTGAACATCAAAATAAACAGAATAGCCCTTTTCAAATCTTCTGCTGTAGTCAAAGCCTGCATTAGATGTTGCCTGAATATTTGAAATGGAAGATGCCCGTCCAGGATTTAAGGAAGCACTTCCGTCAATAAGACCGTTGATTACAGAAGTAACAAATTCATTCATTCCTCCGTTCCAGAGGGTCATTGGATAGGTATAGGCAAGTGTATTATTTATGTAGAAGCAGACGCCATTTGCAGTATCAAGTGTAATTTTAACTGCAACTTTTGTTCCCTTGAAGGCTGAATCATAAGTAAAACCATTATGCACGGTTGTTCCGCTCATTCCAGGATAAGCATTTTTTCCCTTGATTGATGAAGCAACTGTCGCATTCCAGGGGTCAAGGTTTGGCATTGTAATTTTGTAGTTTTCTTTTGTTTTTAAAACAGTTGTAGACCAGTCAAGTCCGGAAGTGTAAACTGCATTGAAGTCAAATGAAATTGTCCAGCCGGTCTGATAGGCAGAAGTGTTAGTAGAAATTGCAGCACGGGAAGTGTCCGCGTTTTCTGAAAGAACTTCCTGGTCAACAAGAGCCAGATTACATGCTGCAAGACCAGAAAGTAAAATTCCTGATACAAGAATTCTCAATATTTTTTTTACTGATTTCATTTTTCCCCCTTCAATGATTCACTTTTTCAGTTCCACACGCTCTTTTTTCTCGTTCAGAATAAGTATGTTTCTTAAGACTGTCAAATTATTTCTTAAAACAGTCTTAAAACAAACTTAAAAGGGGGAGACAATCAGAAAAAGTAAGAACACAGGGGTTATTTTTGTTTTACTTCTGACATAACAGTTTTACCGTCAGCAAAACGAATAATCATGCAGTAACAGTTTCCGCTTTCTATTTCATCAAGCGGGATGGTATAAATTGCAGGACCTGTTACAGTTTCGCTTAAAGGAAGATACTTCAAGCCTTTTTCTTCTTCGTAAAGTTCCCACTTTTCTGCAGACCATGAAGAACATTCACTGTAGGGGCTGTCCGTTACCATGGTGTGAACAAGCACTGGCGCATCAGAAGAAATGAGCCTTGCATTTTCCGAATAGGAAAGAATGTAGTCAAAATTGCCGCTGCTTGGACTTCCTGCAAAATGATAGGTTGGGTTTGAGTAGTATTCGTAAGCGACACCATCTGATTCAACGGTACGCTGATTTATAATACGAAGCCATGAACCGTCATTTATGTCATAAGGCCCAAGCCATCCATCTGAACCTGACTGTACTCCACCTGCAATTGATGAAGTCCAGTTTGTTTCATTGCCAGAAAGAGAATCCATCTGAATTTTGTATTCGGAAAAATTATTATAAGTGGCATCATCAAACTTAATGCGCCATTTATTTGTTTGTGTAGAGGAAAGGGCTGTACACTCACCAGCAGAATTATCAGTAGCATTTATTTTTACTGCTTTTGTGCAGATGTTTCCGGCCTGATCTTCAAGTTCAAAATAAACGCAGTTGTAATTTCCGACAGCTTCTATAAGACCATATTTGTCAATCATGTCTTGGGCTATTTCAATATCAGAAAAACCTGTGTTTTCATCTGCAAGAAGAATTTTCTCACCAGCCTTTGTAATGAGTTTTGCAGATTTAGGGCCTGATTCATAATCTCCCATGGTAAGAAGATAATGATTATATTCAGGATGGGTCAATGTGGCCCAGGGCATGGCGTTGTCAAGGGCTGGGTCTGTAAGTGCAGGCAAGTCTATAACCGTATACTCAGAATTAAGTTTGTTATCTTTTATGACACCAATAAAAAGGTTCGTATCGTTTTTGAACATTTCATCGGTATTGCGCATAACGGTCAGTTTTGTTGTACCCTTTTCAAAATATA
>JAEEKM010000361.1 GCA_016282455.1 Treponema sp.
ACTGTTGCAGGTGTTTCATATGCGATGACAGATGAAGGAAACGGCTGGTTTAAGTATACAATTCCACTTACTTCATGTAACATTATTTTTAAGGATGACGCAGACTGGACTAACAAAACAGCAGACCTTTCCCGCAGTGAACCCGGTGAATGGTGGTACAAGGGCGGCAAGTGGTATGAGGTAAATCCGGACGATGATGTTGTACCTGTTCTTTCTTCATTCACTGCAAACAAGAGCGGTACTGTAAGCGGAGAAGTGACCTTCACTGTAACTGCAAGTGACAATCTTTCTCTTTCAAAAGCTGTAATCACAAGCGGAACAAAAGTTCTCGGAACTGTAGAATTAAGCGGAAAGTCTGACACAAAAACATTTGTCTGGGACACAACACTTCTTCAGAATGCTAGTTACACTGTAAAGTGCACAGTTTTTGATGCGGCTGGAAACGAAAGCGAAAGTAAGAGCCTTAACTTTACCACAAGCAATGCAAACCTTCCGCCAGTGGCTGTAATCAGTGGTGCAACAAGAGCAACAATCAGTTCTGAAAAAACATACACTGCTTCTTCTTCCTATGATCAGAACGGAGGAAGCATTGTTTCTTATACATGGAGTGTAAGTGGCGGTGCAAGCATTAAGAGCGGAGCAGGAACTGAGACAATCACAGTTGCAATGCCATCTTCTGAAAGAACCGTAACAATTACTCTTGTTGTAAAAGATAATGAAGGTGCTTCAAGCGAAAGTGTTGTAAAGGAAGTTACAGTTTCTGAAAAAGTTTCAACAGACTTCCGTGACGAAACAATTTACTTCCTCATGACAACCCGTTTCTACGACGGAGACTCATCAAATAACCGCTACTGTTGGGATGATGAAGCCTGCTTTAAGTCTGAAACACTTGGTGATCCGGGCTGGCGCGGTGACTTTAAGGGACTTATTGAAAAACTTGACTATATTAAAGCACTTGGCTTTACAGCAATCTGGATTACACCAGTTGTAGAGAATGCATCCGGACTTGACTATCACGGATACCATGCATTTGACTTTAGTAAAGTTGATCCCCGTTATGAGTCAACTGGGGCTACTTATCAGGATTTAATTGATGCCTGTCATGCAAAGGGTATTAAGGTAATTCAGGATATTGTTTTGAATCATACAGGAAACTTTGGCGAAAGGAATCTTCTTAATATTATGGAAAAAGATTATGCCGCCGATGATGGAACCCACAGTGTTCCTGCTGTTCCCTACCATGATGGAAAAGATATTTACGGAAACAGTGCTTATGAAAAGTTAACTGCTGGTGCTAAACTTCAGGGGTATAACTCATATGAAGAGATTCCTTCTACACAAGGTGGTGCTCAGTATCAGTCTCGTCTTGCAACAATGAAAAATGATTCAATTGACAAAGACGAAGACGGAATGCTCTATCACCATTATGGTGTTTTCCAGTGGGAAAGTTACTATGTTCAGGAAGGACAGATGGCAGGTGATTGTGTTGACCTTAACACAGAAAACCCTAAAGTTGCTGAGTACATCAGAAACTGCTACATCAATTATATCAATATGGGTGTAGATGCTTTCCGCATTGATACAATGAAACATATCAGCCGCCTTACAATGAACAAGGAATTCATCCCTTACTTTGAAGAAGCTGGTGGAGAAAACTTCTTTATGTTTGGAGAAGGCTGCGTTCTTCGCAACGAAGTGTTTAATGCCGGAATGCCTGGAATCTCTGTATGTTTCTATACATGGAATGCCAACAAGAATAAATCTGATGCAGCATATTCATGGTCTAACTCTGCTTCTGGTGCCGCTGCGAACCTTGCAATGGCAAAGGTGCATTTTGATGACAATACAGAAGACGTTCAGCTTACTTCAACAAATGCTTTCCTTAACGGACTTGCCTATCACACACCTGATTATTCAAAAGCTTCAGGTCTCGCAATGATTGATTTCTACATGCATCACGGTTTTGAAAATTCTGGTGCTGCTTTCAGTATTGGCCGCAGTGAAGACGCATTCTTTAACGATGCAACCTACAACGTAACTTATGTAGACAGCCATGACTACGGTCCAAATGCAGGTGGTTATCTTTATACACGCTACAGTGGCGGTGAAGAAGGATGGGCAGATAACTTTAACCTGATGTTTACTTTCCGTGGAATTCCCTGTGTTTACTACGGTTCAGAAATTGAGTTCCAGAAAGGTAAACAGATTGAGCCTTATACAAATGGAAACAAAGCTCCTTATGCAGAATCCGGTCGTGCATATTACGGAGACCATCTTGAAGGAAGTGTTACTGCAAGTGACTTTGGTGACTACACTGCAAGCGGTGTTGTAGCTTCAACATTGGATAGCAATCTCAGCAAACACTTGAGAAAACTTAACAAAATGCGTGCTGCAGTTCCCGCTCTCCGTCGCGGTCAGTATACGGCTGATTCAAATTATGTTAGCGGTGGTACTGCATACATCCGCCGTTACACAGATTCTGATGTAGACAGCATTGCATGTATTTCTGTAAGTGGAGGTGCAACTTTCAAAAATCTTCCTGCAGGTAAGTACATCGATATCTGTACCGGAGACGTGAAGAATGTAAGTGAAGGAGGAAGCCTTACATCTTCTTGTTCTGGACAGGGTAACCTTCGCATTTATGTAAATGCAACAAAGGATCCGTCAATCACTGGTAAAATCGGCGAAGACAGTCCGTTCATTAAATAAATAAAAAGTTTTTCAAGGGGGAAATTATGAAAAACAAGTTTGGATTTTTTACAGCAGTGGTTGGAGCAGTTATTCTTGCTTCATGTTCCAATCCAATGATTAGTGTTGAAGAAAAGGCAGCAGCACCTTTGGTTGGGTTGAATGCTGCTTCAGAGTCATATACAGTTGGTAACAGCGTAAAACTCACCGTTACTGCTTTTTCAACAGACGGCGGTACATTAAGCTATCAGTGGTACAAAGGTGAAACTGAAATTGAAAATGCCACTGAAAAAAATTATATTTCACAGGAAAGTACTGCAGGAACTTACACCTATTCCGTTCTTGTTACAAACACTCTTGGAAAGGCTACTGCCTCTACAAAATCAGATGAGGTTACCATTACAGTAAAGCCCGCATCAGGTGACAACAACGAAGGCGGAGAAGGTGGTGAAGGCGGCGAAGGAGGAGAAGGTGGTGATGATCCGATTCCTCCAGCAGTTACTAATGCCGGTGCAGTCACTATTACCAGTCAGCCTCTTGCTGCAAATTATGTTGAAGGCGCAGAGAATGTAAAGCCTCTCACAGTCGCCTGTACTGTTACAAAAAATGAAACCTCACTTGAAGGAACTGTAAGTTACCAGTGGTATTCAAATACAAGCGATTCTACAGAGAGGGCATCTGCAATTGAAAATGCAACTTCTGCAAGCTATACACCATCTGCTGCTTCTGCCGGTACAACTTACTTCTATTGTGTTGTCACAAATACTGCAAGCGAAGCAACCGGAACTAAAACTTCTACAGCAACTTCTTCTATTGCAAAAATCTATGTAGCAGGTGCAGATCATCTTTATGCTGCAACACCAGTAATCACTCCATTTGCAAAGACCAGTTATGAATACACTCAGAAAGACACAGGTGCGACCGTAACTGTAGACGCAAATGTAAGTGACAGCGGAAACGCAAAGGCCGGAACTTTGAGCTATCAGTGGTACAAGGGCGATGCTCTTATTGCAGGACAGACTGCGGAAAGTTTTGTAATACCTACAGATGCTGTTGGAAGCTTTACTTACAAGTGCGTGGTAACAAATACTTATGCAGACGCAACTGAAGACGAAGGAAAAACTGCAACTGCAACTTCAGAAACAATTACTGTTACTGTTGCACAGGCAAAGGGTAATGGCGGAATTTCAATCGACTTTAACTAAGTAGTGGTGCCCTATGAAAAAGAATATTGTAAAAAAACTTTTTGTGTTCATGGGGGCAGTGTCTCTGCTCTCCTGCACAAACCTTGTAGATACAAATGCTTCCCGCAATGAGTCTCAGGAGTACGGTTCTATTGTTATTGGAGAGACTGACTCCGGTGACCGTTCACTTGATGTTTCAACCCTCACTTCTGCTACTGTAACTGTAAGCGGTTATGGCATGAGTGATGTTGTAAAAACTAATGTTGTAATTGAAAACGGCAGGGCAAATGCCAGCATTGAAAATATTCCTGTCGGTAAAAACCGTGTCGTTACTGTAAAAAGCAATGTTGACGGTGCAACAATCCGTGCAGTGTGCGATGTCGAAGCAAAAGAAAATTCAGTTACCGTAAACTGGAGTTCAACTGCAGCAGGAAATGTTTTCTATTATCTTATTAAAAAAGGAAGAGATGTTTCTTCTTTAGAAAAAACTGCTTTTGATTCTGTAATTGATGACTCAGTTCATGCAAGTCTGATTGACGCAGAAAAAATTGCAGACGATTATCCTGCTCTTGCAGATGCCTCTTCTTATGTTTCTGACTACGGAAGTGTCAGTGTGAGTACAAGCAATGCTGCAGGCTACACAGTTCAGATTACAGATATTGCTTCTGAAAAGAAAAATATTTCCGGTTCAGATGACAGTTTTGAACTCAAGGCATATCCTGGAACCTGGAAAGCATGGGTACTGGATGCAGAAGGAAAAAAGGTTTGTGAAAAGGACATCACTGTTGTGGCTGGGAAGACCAGTACGGTGGATGTTAGCTACAGTGATGGAAGCGAGTACGACTTTACTGGAAAAACAATTATTTTTGTAAAGGCAAATTCTGCTCCGACAATCTGGGCATGGGAAAACAACGGAGCCGCTCTTTCAGAACTTGCCGGTGGTCATTGGAATACTGCCAGTGCCGCAACAAGCATGACTGCAGCTTCTTCTGAATATATGAGTGATACTTCCAACTGGTACATGATTGATTATTCAGAGTATGCCACAGGAAAAACGATTGAGTTTAAATTGAACTGGTCTGATCCTGCAATTACAGGGGCTTCCGGTACTTTCTGGTATGACAGCACTTCAGGCGGATATACAAGCACAACAAATCCATCTCCTGTTTCTACAGGTGAACCAACTGTAACTCTCACCGTAAACAGTGCCACCCCACCTGCAGAGCCAGTGAAGATTTATGTATCTTCAACAAGCGGTGCCCCAACGTTATGGGTTCATGATGCTGGTGGTCATGCAATTTCTGAAAATATGGGAGAAGTATGGCCTGGAAATGCAATGTCTTCTGCAACAGGTTTGAATGATAACACAAACTGGTATGTAAAAGAAATTCCTGGTGAATATATTAGTGGTGATATTATAAAATACCAATTGAATAGTGCAGGAACTGCTGCTGTTTCTGGTAAAACCACAACCTTCTGGTACGATGCCGCAGGTATCTGTGGTACTGCCGGAACATACTATGATTCAGACCCGACTACAGTTCCAGAACCGGTTCTTCCAACACTTACAATCACACCTGCAAGTGGAAAAGAAATCGGAACTGCTTCATCAATTAAAATCACAGCAAACTTCGGCTATGACACTCCAAGTGTAAAGAGTGTGACAATCAACGGAAACACCTACACACTTTCTGAAGGAACTAATATCTATCCTGTTTCTGACTTTGCAAGTGAAGCCGGCGTTACAATCAATGTAAGTGCAAGCATTACTAACTCTGTCGGAACTGCAAACGCAAGTGCAACTTACACAACTAAAATCACAAAGGAAGATACCTTTACATGGGATAACGTGAACGCATACTTCGTGCTCACTGACCGCTTTGCAAACGGAGATAGCCGCAATGACCATTCATATTTCAGACAGAACGGTTTGAGCGGAGACGAAAATGTTGCAACTTTCCACGGCGGAGACATAAAGGGGCTTACAGACAACCTTGATTACTTTGATAAACTTGGTGTAAATGCAATCTGGATTACAGCACCTTATGAACAGGCACACGGATGGGTTGGCGGTAAGGACGGCGCATTCCCTCACTATGCCTTCCACGGCTATTACACTCTTGACTGGACCTGCATGGATCAGAACATGGGTACACTTGAAGAACTCCGCACTTTTGTAAATGCCTGCCACTCAAAGG
>JAEEKM010000362.1 GCA_016282455.1 Treponema sp.
AAACGCGAAAAAAATACTTATTACATAATCAGTTAGGAGAAAAGATGATTGCAAACCTTGTAATAGGAGCCATAATACTTGCCGCCCTTTTTTTTGCAGTAAGAAGTGTAATTAAACAAAGTAAAAAGGGTGGCTGTGGATGCTGCTGTTCTGCAGGTGACTGCCCTGACTGTAAGTCTAAGCCTGAGTAAAATACTTTTTAGCAAACTCTTCTGCAGGAAGCGGTTTTGAAAAATAAAAGCCCTGAAGGAAATTACATCCAATGTCCCGCATTGCTTCTGCAATCTCAAGAGTTTCTACTCCTTCTGCCGTAACTGTAAAATTCATTTCCTTAAAAGTCTGAACAAGGGTAGGAAGAATTTTATCCCTGTCCCTAAAGTAGTCCAGCACAATCTCCATGTCAAGCTTAACGTTTATAAAAGGACACCTCTTAAGGCGGCTCACATTTGAATAACCGCAGCCGTAATCGTCAAGCACAAACTGGAAACCAGAACGCCTCATGCTCTGAATCTGCTTTTGCAAAAGGGCATAGTCAATCATAGATTCTTCTGTAATCTCAAGATGGATTTTTTCTGCCGGCACTTTGTATTTTTCCAGTATTGCCATGAACCTTGAGTTCAAATCACTGCGCAAAAACTGAATCGGAGAAAGGTTTACGTTAATCCAGGAAATGCCCGCTTCATCAAGATTATGAGTGCTGATAAACTGGCAGGCATGCTCAAACATCTGCTGGCCCAAATGATTTATTTTACCGTTAGTTTCTGCAATCGGAATGAACTCTCCCGGAGGAATGATGCTTCCATTCATGTCACGGATTCTTGCAAGTGCTTCTGCTCCGACAATTTTATGAGTGTGGGCATCCATAAGCGGCTGAAAATACAGTTCCACCTGATTGGATTCAACTGCATGTTCCACGGCCTGTTTAACATAAGTATTTCTTTCAATCTGCTTTATTGTATCTGTTCCGATTGTAACACAGGAGTTGTCCAGAGATTCGGCTTCCCTTAAACCTTCAAGAATTGAACGGACAATTAAATCTGATTTTTCAATATAAAGACCGTGGTCAAGCTGGGCAAAACCTACTTCAAGGTAAAGGTCAACATCTTCATCCCCGTACCAGGGCTGGGTAAAACGGGTCTTGATTTCTTCCCTTACACTTTCAAGCAGGGAATTATCTTTTCCCACAAGCACAAAGCGTCCGTCACGAAGATAAAAACGCAGAAGCTTAGGATATTTTTTTGCAAGAAAATCATCTATCATTTCAACACCCTTATCCATCTGGGCGCCGCCGTAGATTTCTCGCATTTCGTTATAATTGTGAAGAATAAAACCTAAAACAAGAGGACTTTCTTTTTCACCGGTTTCTTCGAGCACATTATAGAGGGCTTTTTTGTTAAAGGCTTTTCCTTTTCCGGAAAGATAGATGGTCGGGTTTTCAAATGAAAGATATATGATGATGATTGCAGTAAGGCAGAAAAGACTCATCACCAGATACTTGGGAAAAATAATGCGCACAATGTAGCCCACCAGCATTGCAAAGTTCACGGCAGAAATTGCAAGCACAGTCCTTGGTTTGCGCTGTTTGCGGAAAGTGTAAATGATCAGAAAAGACATTATGATGTAAAAGAAAGCACAGATGTAAATTACATTGTAAAAAGGACCATAGCTGTACTTTCCTTCATCTGACACAGAAAAAATTGTCGGGAAGAAAAAATTCAAAAAAACAAATCCTTCAGAAACAATAAATATTAAAGAAAGACTTTCATTACTAAAACTACGCCTTCTGTATCCTGCTCCCATTACACTCTGAGTAAAAAGAAAAAACAAAAATGAACGCAGATGGAAAAAGAAAAAGAATACAATGTTAATGGTTTTTAAATAAAAGACAGAAGAATCTGCAAGATAATCAAGACTCAGGGAAGCAGCAAGATCAGTGAAGACTACCAGCAGGTCTACAATGATGATGCCAAGAAAAGATTTATTTAATTTTACCGGAAGACGAGGCTGGAAAAAATAATAAATAAGGAAGGTAACGAGGATGATAAAATAAGGAGGAATGAAATTATAATTCCACATAAAACACCTCAAATTTAATTTGCCTTGAAATACAACAAAGCATTATTAAATTATAAGGGGCATTCTAATTTAGTGCAAGTGTAAAATCCAATTCCGGGTGAATCATTTGGGCAATCATTATAAGTGCTTCGGTCATGCGGGGTCCCGGTCTGGAAAAGACATCGCTTTTGGCAAAGTAAATGTTTTCTTCCTTTACTGCGGGAATTACACTCCAGCCGTGCCTGCGGGAAATGCTCATCTTGCTCTCACCATTCATATCGGGAATAATAATCACCTGCGGAAGACGCACAAGAACTTCCTCTTCGCTTACCAGAGGGTACTCATCATTTACGTCAGAAAAAACATTTATTCCGCCTGCAGTTTCAATAAGGTCTGCAATGTAACTTTTGTTTCCTACACTCATAAAGGGAGAAGACCATACTTCGTAATAAACACGGGGCTTTTCTGCCTTATCTGTAATTTCTTTTACTTTTGCAAAAACTTTCTGCATCTTCTGGTAAACTAAAAGTGCTTCTTCACCGTGACCGGTAAGACTTCCTATAACTGCAATTTCATTAAGCACATCCTGAACTGAATTCACTTTGGAAAGATAGACGGGAACTCCTGCCTGTTCCAGAAGCTGGGAAATGGAATCGTGAATGCCTGCCGTACCGTAAACAAAATCAGGCTTGTAAAAAAGAATGGTTTCTACGCTGAGGGTTTCTCCGCTAAAACCACCCACACTGGGCTTTTCCAAAAGTGACTGGGGGTAGTTGCAAAAATCCGTGCGGGCAACAATCTGTTCTTCTGCTCCCACTGCACACAAAATCTCCGAACCGGCAGGACTAAGTGAAACAATGCGCTTGTAGTCACCTGCACTTTCCTTTTTTTTACAGGAAGAAAAAACTATGAATGGTAGAATAAAAACAAGACAGACTTTGTAAACAAAACGCAGGGCTTTCATGCCCCCATTATATCAAAAGTGAAAGACAGTGTACACTAAAAAGGCTGCCTGACATTTTATTCTCAGACAGCCTGTGTTATAAATTCTTTATTTTGTAAGATTCGGCAAACTACTGCAGTGTGGGGTACTTGTTAAAGTAAGTTTTAGTTTCCTTAGCCACAACACCGCTTAAGACAATGAGGGACACGCAGTTCGGAATTGCCATGAGACCGTTGGTAATGTCTGCAATGGTAAATACTGCGTTTACAGTAAAGTAAGGTCCGATTGCAATTGCGATGATGTAGAGCACGCGGTAAATCATCACATACTTCATGTTTCCCTTGGTAAGGTACTCAAGACATTTTTCTGAGTAGTAGTCCCATCCAAGAATTGTTGTGAATGCAAAGAAAGCAAGACAGAGCATGAGAAGGAATTTTACAGAAACACCGTCTCCGCCAAGGTCAAAGCTGAGGGCTGCGGAAGTAAGGGCAACACCTTTTAACTCTCCGCCTTCAAATGAAGGATCACAAAGGGCAATTACGATTGCAAGACCTGTCATTGTACAGATGATGAGTGTATCAATGATTGTACCTGTCATGTTTACAAGTCCCTGTTCAACGGGCTCGTTTGTCTGAACTGCAGAAGCTGCGATAGGTGCAGAACCAAGACCTGCTTCGTTAGAGAAGATA
>JAEEKM010000363.1 GCA_016282455.1 Treponema sp.
CCTGTTGCAGGCAAGGGTGAAATTTCCTGCAGCAGTACCGCTTGAAAGCTGTGCCACTTTCATGTCTGCCGCAAGATGTCCGCTCAATACCACCATGTTGATGTCAGTTCCCGCCATAGTTTACCTCCTCTGTTGGTGCAGACCACCGCCAGTTGTCGTTCTCGTCTTCTGCTTCTGCAATGTTTCTTGCCACTGCAAGAGCCTGTTTCTGCGTAAGTCCGTAATACCTCAGGAGTTTTTCCTGCGCCTTGCTTCTGTTTGCAAGTTTATATTTAACTCCAAGAGGCGTGCGTTCTATGCCCTCAATGCATTTTGCAAGCTCTCCCAGTTCTTCAAGGGACTCTGTCTTAAGGCTTCCGTCTGCATTCAGAATGTCTGCAGGGTTGTAAGTTGCAAGCATGACAAGTTCTTTAAGCAGGCGGTGCCCGTTCTCCTCGTCTGCTTCATCCTGAGTTTTACCCAGAAGCATGTTTACTGCCTGCCGGATTTTTGGTTTCTGCAGCATTCTGCTTGCGTGACTGTCTGCAACTTCGTCACTGGGGCGCACTGTCTCGCCTGTTTTAGTCTTCTTGCTGTATGCTTCTGCATAACTCAAGCGACCGTTGAGGAAACAGTAATCGTCAGTGCAATACTTCAGCACAAACCTGCGTTCTCTGCCTGTAAGACCGTCATCCCATTCTTCGTTCATATAACCTCTCCCTGAGCCTTTTGTATCTCTGCTTCAAACAGTTTTTTACTTGTGAGCCCCGGATCAAGTTTTGCGCATACTCGTGAAAGTACCTCTGCCCACACAGGACCGGATAGAAGCTGAGACGGGAGACAGGTCACGCTATGCAAGGACTCAACCTGACGCACTGCCTGTTTGAATGAACCGCATATTTCACGCGCAACAGTATCTTCCGGGCTTTTTGGTTCAGAAAGGCTTCGGCATTTGTGGACAAGAACTGCAAGGCTTGTCACCTCCAGTTCGTCTGCCCAGAGGTTTATTCCTGCAGAATGGGCATTGAAAAACCTTACAAGAACATTTACAGCCTGAGAGTTAGAAAGCCTTACCCCCAAAGATTCAAGTTTTTTTTGTAAAGCAGGGGTTATCTCTATCTCTTTCTGAGTATCCTCTCTAGCTAAACTTACATGACTATCCTCTGCCGGCTTATTCTCCTGCACACACATGACTGACTTATCATCTTCTGGCATGGACTCCAGCACACGCAAGACTGACTGAACTTCATTCTCGACTATCTCTTCCTGTCTTATCTCCTCTACTCTCTTCTCTTCTCCTCTCTTCTCCTCTCTGTCTGTGACACTTTTTGCGTTTTTGTCGCAATCAGGCGCATTTTTTGCATTTTCCGCGACATTTTTCTGCTTTTTGTCACAGTCAGAGGGCTTTTCAGAGCAAATTTTTTTAGCCACACGTTCCCGCCTTTCGTCTGCAGACTCTGTTTTTTCCTTCTTAATTTCTGCTGACTCAAAGTCTGCAATCAAAAAGCGGCCGTCTCCCATGTCAGAAACAAAGCCCTTTGACACAAGAATGGCTTCAAGCTCAGTGACCATTTCAGGACCTTTTAAGGCAAAAGCATAGGCATACTCTTCTGCATCCACGGAAACAAGCCCGTCATTGTCTGCATCCATGTACATCTGGGCAAAAATGAGGGCAACTGCATGTTTCTGCGGGGCTTTGAGCGTATGCATGAGTGACTGCATCTTTAAGGAAGAAAAAATGTCTCTCGGAGTTTTGCGCCATGTAAAGTCTTTAAGCATATACTTTCCTTCTATAAATTATGTGCGGGGCTTATATCCACAAGCTGCGCACCAAACGTTTTTTTTAATATGTGGACTTCCAGAGGGAAACGAACCTTTGCACTCATGGCAAGGCGCATTTCTGCAGGGGAATATGTTACCCCGTCCTGTGCCTTTGCCATGAGGATGCCTGGTGCAAAAGTAATGACTTTTACCGGCATTTTAAGTTCGTTTGACCAGATTTCTTTTTCTCTGTTCATTCCAGTTCCAGAAGTCCTGTCACAATGTCATAAGTCCCGTCATTCTTCTTAAGCCACCGCCTTGCATCTTCCCTTGCTTTCATGGTAGCACCCCTGTAAGAACGCAAAGGAATTTCTGCGTCAAGTTTTGCCTGACGCATTATTGCAGCGGCAAGAAGTCTGTAGGGTCTTAAGGCTGTTCTCATTCTTCTTCCTCAAGCTCTGCAAAAACATTTCCTGCAACAGTTTCTGCCGCTTCCTGTACAATGGAATCAATGGTAGAATCCACATGAGCAAGGGAAAGAACCTTTTCATATAATGCCCTGTCATCATCATCCTTTGTAATGGGGAATTCTCCCCTTAACCGAGCGGCCTCAAGAATAATGTCCTCTGTAAGGTCTTCTGCAGAAGGGGCTTTTTCGTAGTTTTCAAGCATAAAAAGAATGCGGTCGTCGCTCTGCGCATAACCGGGAAACATTTCTTCAAGCTTTTCAGTCGGCAATATTCTCTGGGCAACAAGCAGAACACCTACTTTCCATGCGGCAAAGTTTTCTTTCATTTTCTCATGAAGTTTTGAATGGAATATACTCCCTGCAGTCCGTTCAACCTGTTTGAGCGGGTTGTCACTGTTCCAGTGAGGGATGTCTTTAGCTGCCTGTACAAGTTTTTCTTTTTGTTCTTCTGGAACTGAAGCAAAAACTGTTTCTGCATCTTCTTCATAGGTGTGGGTTTCATCCGCTTCGTCTTCGGAGGTATCTACCACACGAAGAGTCCAGCTTCCCCCCACCCATGCGGCAAAAATGTTTTCGCCTGACTCAATAACGCGGTTAAACTTTTCTGAGTTGTCAAAGTCTACGTCGTCTGCATCCACGTGGTCAAAGTCTCCGTCGTCTGCGTACCAGAAAAAACGGAAGTCTTTCCAAAGGTTCTTTACTTCGTGGTCTTTGCCACCTACATGATAGATTTTTTCATTCTCTCTCTTTGGTCCGGGGAGAGTTGACCCGCATTCAAGAACAGGGAGTGTGTCTGCATCTATAGAATATTTTAAGGCAATGTGTGTGGCAAAGTCTTCCCATTCATCATCCAATACCTTCTGCCATGACCTCATATAGCAGTTGTGGTCAAGACAGATGTCGCAGATTGTGGGAACGTCAGGAAAGAGGGTTGCATCGTTCATGCGTGTTCTTTTAGAGCAGTCTGCGCATTTTTCACAGCTGAACTTTGTTAAATCGTCACCAAAGGTTCTTGAGATTGAGTTAGCAATTCCCCAGAATCCAAAGCCTGTTTTTACTGCAGTTTCAAAAACCGCTTTCTGCATGTCCGGTGCAAACTCTGCAAGGCGTGCAGCCATTACAATGTCAATGTCCTTGTTGTGGAAGGCATCCCTCCATTCAGGAATAAGTCGTGCAAGGCGGACAAAGTGGGCAATTCTTTTTTCTTCTATGCCCAGTGAAAGTGCAACTTCCTTCCGGCTCTTTCCTGCGTCCAGCATCTTCTGCAGGTTCACGCCTGTATCAACAGGATCCATTTCAAGTCGCACAAGGTTTTCTGACACAGAGGCTCCGGCTTCGTCAATCTCTCCCTCAAGGTAAACTGTGGCAAAGATTGTTTCTTCCTGAAGTATGTTTTTTACAGCACAAAAGCGCCTGCGGCCCGCAATAACCTTGTAGCGTTCTCCATCAAAAAGCAGGGTAATGGGAGAAAGAAGCCCGTTCTTTTTAATGTTCTCTGCAAGTGTCGTAAGGTCTCCCTGCCCGCCTTCCTTTCTGTCATCCTCAAAATCAATGAGGTCTACGGCCACGTTCTCAAGTCTTGCCATGTAATTACATCTCCTTAGATTGATTAAGTCTATCTATTGCAGTGTTTGCAACATTCATCCAAAAAAGTGAAAAAGCCCTGTGTACCAGTGCAACTTCCACCCGTCTTTCTATGGGGATTGAATCGTCCTGCATGGTCTTTTTAACCCCCTCCCACTGTGACTGTGCAAGCTTTAGCCCCGCACGTGTACGGGACACAAGCGTTTTAAGGTCAGTCGTCTTTCCTTCCACTGCTTCCTCCGTGCTGGCGCCTGATGGTATCAATGTTTGTCTGGGAAAGGTAATACTGACCGCCCCAGGTTCTTATTCTGTTCTGTACACACCAGAGTGTAAGTGATGCCTTGCTGAGCCCGGTTATTGCAAGCGCTTCCTTAAAAGACCTTCTGTCTTTGGGTGGCTCAGGAGACCAGGGCTCTGCAGTCATCTGCAGATCCGGCGGGCATTCGTCAATGAACCAGCCGTGAACACAGGTTCCGTCGTTGTAGGCTTTTCTTGCCTGTGCAAGATTTGTCCCCATTACGGAAGCAGCATGTTCAAGGTTCTGTACAACACGCCCTTTGGTGCTTTCCATGCCGTTGCCATGCTTTGCACGGAAAAGGATGTACTTCATATCTTAAAGTCCTCCCTGAGTTTCTGAACTTCGTCCTCTCTCAGGTAGTATTTTCCAAAGTAGAACTTTACGTCCCACTGGTCGCACCATTTGCGGGCTTCTTCGTAGGTAGGATGGGGTACGTTTCCAAAGCTCACAATCACTTCTGACAGTCTGCGCAGTCCCTGCATGCGGCTGGGTACGGGCTTTTCTTTTGCAGGCTTTTTTTCTTCGCTTTCTTTTCCGGAAAGGTCAAGTTCAGGCTGAATAGGTTTTGCAGCTTTGGCTTCTTTCTTTGCCTCAGGTTTTTCTTCAGGCTTTTTTGTCTCTGCTTTTGCTTCAGGCGGAAGTTTTGGAGCCTTTGTCCTGTAGTCTATGATGTCTTTCTGTTTTGGAGCGGCAGGCCGTGTGGAAGGCACAACGCAGGATCCTGTTGCAAGGTTCATGGGAATGCCAAGAAGTGCTTCCCCGCTGCTTATGCTGTCACCTAAAAGCTGGTGGTAGAGAACATGCAGTCTGTTTTCTGCTCCCATCAGAATGCCTACAACAGTAGCCCTGTCCACTTGATCCACGTTAACAGGTACGTCTACCATTTTGCGTACCAGTAAAAAGTCCTCACGGAGTTTTTTAAGTTCCGTTCCTGTTACAATCTCGCTTACCTTTGCTTCTAACACTGCCATATTGCTTTGCCTCCCATTGCTCTTGCCATCTGCATTGCCATAAATGTATCTTCTTCGTATGCCACAAGGCGCCCGTCTGAGTTATAAATGCACCACATCAGCCCACCCTCCTGAGCCTGCTTTTCATGTCAAGCTCTAAAAGTTTCATGTCTGCCAAGCGGGCAAAGTCTGCATTTGTACAGACCTTGCCGGCTTCAATGAACTCTTCAAGTTCGTCTTCATAAAAGAGAATTGAGCACCCCACTTTGTAATGGGGAATCTCCCGCCTGGAACACTTGTTGTAAAGTGTCCTTACCGAGTAGTGGAGATAGTTTGCTGCCTCCACTGCATCCATTGTCCTTCTTGCCATAGGGACTCCCTGCGGTGCTTACCGCATAAAAGAAAAGCCCGAGCGTTACATGGGGACTCAAGCCATGTTACGCCCGGGCCTATATGTTCAATGCAGGTGAGGTGACCTCCTGCAGTAAACCCAGATGTAGTTTGTACATAGTGTACTTTGAGTCCAAGCGGGCAACAGAACCTTTTCCGCAAGTCAGGGAAAGCGTGATGGAAAGCACGCGGGGAAGACTTGCGGAAAAGGGATTCTGTCAATCCCTTTTCCGTGGTATACCACGGAAAAAATTTCCGCCTGAAAGTTTTGTTGTAGGAGACTGTAAGCGGAAATAAAACAACATTTGTTGTTTATGGCTTGATAATAAATCACTTATGTTGCTTTGTCAAGCATTTTAATTCACATTTGTTGTTTTTTTTACGATAATAAAAACAGGGAATAAATTATGGAAACTACGAACGGAATTATAATCGTTGAGCGTATCGACGAAAAACTAAAAAGCAAAGGTGAAAATCGAACTCACATTGCAAGAGCGTTGGGAATAAAACCTCAAACCATTGCCGCATGGTATGCACGTGGAACTGTTCCGGCAGCAGATACAGCAATCTACATTGCCCGCTATCTTAACGTAAGTGTTGAATGGCTCATACTGGGAGAAGAAAGTCAGGCGCCTCAGCTCACACCCTGGCAGAAAGAACTGCTTGAAGCCTGCGCCCCCTTTGACCAGAGGGATAAAGAAGACCTCCTGCAGACCGCCCGCGCCAAGAGTGACAGGTATACATCGTCTTCCGAGACAAAAATGGCATAGTGCACGGCATGTGGATGCGGTAGGAG
>JAEEKM010000364.1 GCA_016282455.1 Treponema sp.
GTTACTACAAAATAACTTCAGCAGGCAAAAAAGAACTTGCCACTTACAGGAACGACTGGCTTTCTTACACAAAAAAAATCAGCAGTATGTTGATTGGAGGAGAAGAATGACAAGACAGGAATATCTTTCAGAACTTAAGTACGAACTTCGCACACTGCCTGTAGAAGAACAGGAAGAAGCACTGGAATATTACCGCTGCTACTTTGATGATGCAGAAGATGATGCAAAAGTAATTGAAGAGTTTGGTTCCCCCAGAGAACTTGCAGAAAGCATTATGGGAAAATTTGCAAGCCTGCCGCAGGTGAATAAGCCTTCTGAAAACTCTTCTTCTGACGGAAGTTTTGGAAACTTCAGTCCCTCTGAAGTAAGAAGCCTTGACATTTCAGTTGGGATTGCAGAAGTGGTTATTGCCGGAGAAGGAGACAGGTTCTGTGTGGAATACAGAAACCTTGAGCCGGGAGACATTAAGTGTTCCCTCTCTCCCTTCGGAACTTTTTGTGTGGAAAATAAAAGGAGGCTCCCTGACATTTCCCGCATTTTCCAGAAAGAAAAAGAAAAGGTAAACCACGCCCGCATTCTCATAAAAATTCCTTCCGAGTGCAGGGTGGATCTTCTGCGACTGCATGTGGGAGCGGGAAGTCTTGTAACAAAAAATGTTTCCATTACAAGTTCCAGAAGCTACATGGACGTTGGAGCCGGTAACCTTGAAGCAGACCAGGTGCTCGGTGGCTGTGCAGAACTTCATGTGGGAATGGGTCACCTTTCTTACAGGGGAAGCGTTAGTGGAAAAATAAAGGCAGAATGTGGATTAGGTCAGATAGAAATGTTCCTTAAGGGAAAAGAAAGCGACTATTCCATGGAAGCAAAAGTTGGTCTTGGTTCAGTGAGCTTTAACGGGCAGAAGAAAGACGGTTTTGGAAACCTTGAAGCTTCTGAAATAAAGGCCAATCACTTTGCAGTTCAGTGCGGACTTGGCGAAGTGAAAATTAAAATGTCAGAAAACTAAATCACATACAGGAAAAGGAGTAAAACTATGGCAAAGAGACTTTACAAATCATCAGACAAAAAAATCAGCGGTGTATGCGGAGGCATTGCAGAATATTTTTCAATTGACCCCAGCATTGTACGCATTCTCTGGGCAGTGCTCACCTTTGTTACCTCAGGATTCCCCGGAATCATTCTTTACATCGTGATGGCATTTGTTCTTCCAGACCGCCCCTCTTCTGAGTTTGACTGGAGCGAATCTACTGCAAGGGAAAATCCAAACAGCGAAAGTGACCAGAAATTCAACAGCTACTTTGCAAAAGAAAAGGAAGAAGTTCACCGTCAGAAAGAGGAAGAAGCAAGACAGGCTGGTGAAGAAAACAGAAACTAATCTTTTAATTTAAAGCGGCCTGCTTCTGCAAAGGGATGACACTGAAATACGCTCATTTCAATCACCTTTGTTTCAAAGGGAAATTGAATTTTACCGGCGATTTCAGTGGCCTTTGCAAACTGTCTTTTTGAAAGTCTGGTTCCAAGCGTGCAGTGAGGGTGCCAGACTTCAGGAAGATAGTAACCGTTTTCGCCTTTTTCAAATTCGGGAATAAGAAGTTCGTGCAGGGCTGCATTACTTGAACGAAGATAATCATTCACAACAGGTTTTGCAAAAAGTACCCTGCCCTCAAAATCAGAAATACCGGAAAACTGAATTTTTTCACAGGAAAGTGTGTGACTGAAATCTTCCACCAGCTGCATGAGACGGGGCACTTCCATCATGTTTACATGAAAGGCTCCAAGTGTAATGTGGGGTGGAATGTGGTTGTCGGTAATAAAACGGTTCATGGTCACTTCTGCAATCTCTGTGATTACAGTTGCAATGTCTATGCTGGAGTTGTCATCAAAGTGAAGGGAAACTGCAAATGTTCCTTTAGATGCATCAAACGGCATTTAATTTTCCCCCTTTGACAAAGTTTTAATAAAGCATGAACTGGGCTAAGCCGCCGAGAGCAATCGGAATGATAAGGTTGTCAAAATCTTTAAGGGGCAGCACTTCAATAAACATTCCCACGGAGGCAACAATCAGGGCAACTGAAGCGGAACGGCAGGTTAAATAGGCAGAAATAAAAATGGCAGTAAAACAGGTAAGGCTTCCTGCAACGGTTTTTCCTTCGGTAAGGGGAATGCGCACCTGTCCAAAAAGTTTTCCTGCAAGACTTGCAAGTCCGTCACCAAAGGCAAGGGCATAAACTCCAATTGCGGCAGGAAGTGGCTTCCAGATTAAAGAAGATGCAATTATTCCAATACTGAGTGTAACAGGTCCCAGTACAAATTTATTTTCATCCCGCTTACGTGCAGCGGCGGCAGTTACGTTTGAAATGAGGGGAATGTTTTTTCCCTTAAGGCGGGCAAATTCACAAAGGCTGTAAAGGACAAGCACCAGAGAAAGAGCAATTATCACAGGCCAGTAAAGGTATTTTAAGAGAAGCGGTATAAAGGCACTGCAAAGGTGAATGGATTTTCTGAAAATCTCTTTTGCAATGAGAATACCCTGCTGCCTGATAATAATGCTTCTTTCCATTACTCAAGACCTTCTTCACCGGTGAGCATGCGGGGAATCTCTGTGTAGATTGCAGGTTCGTAGGCACTTGTTGGCCGAATCAGATATTTTACGTTCTGTTCGGCAAGATTTGAACCTTCAAGACGAACCATTGTA
>JAEEKM010000365.1 GCA_016282455.1 Treponema sp.
CAAGTACTTTTTCTAAAAAAGAAAATGCCCTTCGGGTTTTGGATTTCCATGAAAACTGTTCGCCTTCCCAGTCATCGAGCACAAGAGGGAATGAAACGGGAGAAAGAATTTTAAACCAACGCAGAATTATAAAAAGAGGAATTAAAAGTAAAAGAAGAAGAACTTCCGGATTTGTAAAACTTATCATTCTTCTTCCTCCTTTTCCAAAGTTTCTATATCTTTTACAGTGCGTTTAACAAGATTTTCTTTTTCACCTGCAAGAAAAACTGCTTCATGTTCTTCCCGTGGAAACGTTTGTGAATCAAGAGAACCGAAAGCAAAGCGGATATAATCCGTGCGGATAAAAGACTGCATTATTTCTTCGAGTGCATCTCCTTTACTTTCGCTCAAAAAACCGGAAGCCGCAGTATTTACAAGAGAATAAATTCTTTTGGACGGAACTGAGAAAAAATTTATTCCAAAACGTTTTGAAAGATAGGTTCGTAAAATTAACTGCCACTTTTCTGCAAAATCCCTGTCACTAAGGTCTGCTTTTAAAATTTCTGCCAGGTGCTTTTTGGCAAGCCTTTCGTTTTTGGAAAAGGAGTACTGTACTTTTAGTTTTTTTATTAACGCAGCGATTTTTGAAAAGTGAATGATACAAAAAACAATTCCTGTTAAAAACAGAAGACAGACTGTCACAATAAGGATGAGTACATAACGCGTTCCCGGAAGGAGCAAGGGACCTTTTGAGGGACGCAGGGTACTTGCATTCATTTTCTGGGTTATGGAAAGCACCTTAAATGGAAGCGGCGTAAGTGTGTGTGTGGAAGAAGAAATTTTTGAAAGGCTTGGGTCCTGAAGGGAAAACAAAAGTTCTTCTATGTTCATGGGAGCAAAGAGAAGTTCTCCTGTTTTCCAGGGAATAAAAGAAATTGAAAGTTCGTATTCAAAATCTTTTTTTGAAATGTAAGCAGAAAGAATTGTTCCTGCTTCTTCTTCGGGTACAAAGTGAATGCAATCCGGTGAAACAGACACTTTTCCGTCGTGAATGGAGTCCTGAGGCAGATTCATGAAAAGATTTTCAGAAAGTGCAAAGGAATAAAAAACGGAAGATCTGTCTCCTACATAAACGTCGTGGGGAACAAGGGTTCCTTTTAGTTCACGCAGGTTCTGTGAAAACAGAGGTAAGGAAAGGAGACTCAGAAAAATTGAAAGCATGAAAAAGAAAACTTTATTTTTCATGAGGAGCGTCTCGCATTAAAAAGATTTATAAGGGCGGCACAGACATCATTTTCCGTGCTGATAACATAGGGGGTTGCTCCTCGGGAAAGACAAAAGGATTTCCAGTCTGAAAGTTTTTTTCTGTTTTTTTCTCTCCATGCCCGTGAAAAAGTTGCAGACGAAGTTGGAAGTACCATTGTCCGTCCGCTTTCCATGTCTGAAAAATTTACTGCGCCTATGGAAGGGAGGTTTTCATCCAGCGGGTCAGAAATTCTTAGTGCAAGAACATCATTTTTATTGCACAGGACTGAAAAAGGTTCTTTCCAGTTTCCAGTACGAAAATCAGAAATTACCACAACCAGTGTTTTTTTCTTTAAGAGTTTTGCGGCGCCCTGAAGGGCTTTTCCAAGAGCAGAACCGGGAGTGGAAATTTCTTCCGTGTCAGTTTTATTGGTGAGATTTTTTTCAAACTTGGAAAGAAGAAGAAGTGTGTGTGAGGAAGAAGAAACAGGTGCCGAAGAAAAAATAATTCCTCCGTCAAATATTACAGTTCCTACAGGACTTTCATTGTGCTGGCAGGCAAATGTAAGAAGGGATGCACATTCCACAGCAGTTTCAAGCCGGGTCTTTTTTCCGGAACCGGTTTTCATGGAAAGGGATTTATCAAGGATTATAAAAACATCAAGTTCTCTTTCTTCTTCAAAAACTTTTACAAAGGGGCGGTTCATTCTGGCAGTAACATTCCAGTCAATGCTTCGGACATCATCACCACGAAGGTATTCCCTCACTCCGTTAAGTTCAATTCCCTGACCTTTGTAAAGAGATTTAAACGAACCGCTTCTCATTCCATCAGCGAGAGCCTGAGACTTAAGGTGGAGAAGATGTGCTCTGTCCGAAAGTGCAGTGCGATTCATAAGAGGCAGGTGTTAGGGAAGTGGAAGCAGATCTATTATTTTTTCAATCAGCTGGTCGGCAGTTACCTGGTCTGCAGCCGCTTCGTAGTTTAAAACAAGACGGTGACGGAGAACTGATTTTGCAACCGCCTGTACGTCTTCCGGAAGTACAAAACTTCTGCCGGAGAAAAGGGCCTTACACTTTGCACATTTCAAAAGGGCAATGCCGGCACGCGGGGAGGCACCAAAAGAAATGTAACGCTGAACGTCATTCTGTTCCCTGCTCTTTGCATCAGGGCGGGTTACCTGAACAAAGGAAACTATGTAGGCTGCGATTTTATCATCTACAGTAATGGCTTCAAGAGCCTGTCTGCATTTTTCAAGAACTTCTGCAGAGAAAACTTTTTCTACCGGAACTTTATCTGCATTGCCGTCTGTTTTTACAATAGAAAGTTC
>JAEEKM010000366.1 GCA_016282455.1 Treponema sp.
CTGTGTATCTGCGTGGTCAACTTCATCATCAGCATGGGCAGTACCGCAGCGCGGACACCAGTTTACAAGACGCTGGCCCTTGTACATAAGTCCGCGTTCATACAGGGTAACAAATACATCACGAACAGCTTTTGAAAGACCTTCATCATAAGTAAAACGCTCACGGCTCCAGTCCACGCTGTTACCGAGTTTTTTCTGCTGCTTAACGATTATGTCATGATGAGCATGGGTCACTTCCCAGGTGCGTTCAATAAACTTTTCACGACCAAGGTCATTGCGGCTCTTGCCTTCTTTTTTGAGTGCACGTTCAACCACGTTCTGGGTTGCAATACCTGCATGGTCAGTTCCAGGAATCCAGAGAGTATCATCTCCCTTCATGCGGTGATAGCGTACAACAATATCCTGAAGGGTATTGTTAAGTCCGTGTCCCATATGAAGAACTCCGGTAACATTTGGCGGAGGAATGACGACGGTATATTTTGCGACTGTGGCATTTTTTGATTTCTTGTCAAGATAAGTTTTGTGAAGGGGTGAAGCCTCATCACTTGCAGGCTTAAAGCATCCTTCGTTCACCCACTGAGAATAAATTCTGTCCTCAAAATCCTTGGGATTGTAGGCTTTCTCAAGTTCAATTGCTTTCATTGAAGAACCTCTGATTTTGCTTTGATAATAAAAGATTTTCCCATTATAGCGATTTATTTTTCTTGTTTCTAGTGGGTAAAAATAGTTAGATTTCTTAGATTTCATCTTAATTATTCTGTGGAAAAAGAAAATAATATATGCTATACTGATTGAGTACGGAGGAAACTGTTCATGGGCAAAAAACTCTACAACATGGCTACTGAAAAACCAGACAGAATGGACAAGGAGCACATGCTGCAGCTTAAGAGCATTTTCCTTGCACCCTACATGCAGCTGGCAACCGCTTTGATTGGAAAACAGAGACGGGCAGGTGGTAATATGTTCCGTCATCAGATGGATACCATGAGCATTCTCATTGACTACGGTTACATAGACAGTGTACTCTTAAAGGCAAGCTGCATTCACGACACGGTAGAAGACATTCCCGGCTTTGACACAAACCTTATCATTCAGGCTGATGATGAAGGAGAAGAAGTATTAAAACTTGTTCTTGAAGTTACAAAAAAAGAAGGTCAGCCAAAGAACGAATATCTTAGAAAAATCATTAACGAAGGAAGTTACCGCGCAAAACTGCTTAAATGTGCCGACAGAATTTCCAACATGATAAGTCTTGGTTTTGTAACTGATGAAAAATTCATTGAGCGCTACTGCGACGAAACCGAATACTTTATCTTTCCCATTGCACTTGAGGTTGATTACAACATGTACCAGGAACTTATAGATCTTGTAAGAACCAGGCGTGCCTACCTTGAATCTTCCGGCTACTACGAGCGAAAAAATTCAAACTAAAAATTAACAGGAACTTCTTTCAACGATATTTACAGGAAGGGTTATATCAAGAGCATCACTACCCTGCTTTGCCTGACCGTTCACAAGTAAAGAAACCGCCATGCTTCCCATTGCACGTTTCTGGACGTTTATTGTGGTAAGCGGAGGGTTTGTAAACTCTGACATTTCAATGTTGTCAATGCTGACAAGAGCCACCTGGTCGGGAACAGAAATTTTCTGACTGTTAAGGTAACAGAGAATGCCGATTGCAACTTCATCTGAACCGCAGACAATCCCCCTGGGAAGTTTACCGAGTTTTTTGTGAGCTCTTTTTGCCGCTTCAAAACCACCACCCATATTGTAGGTTTCTTCGAGAAAATATTCATTGGGGGCACGGGGAATTCCATGCTCGGAAAGAGAATCATGCACGCCTATAAGACGTTCATCACTCTGACCGATGTAACTGATGTCTGTAATTCCTTTTGAAATAAGATAGTCGCAGGCTTTTTTTGAACTTTCACGACGATTAAAGTTAATGCTGCTCAAACCGTCATAGCGCCATTCAACACAAACAATGTTATGAATACGGGACCTGATTTTTTCAATAATGTCATAATCAGCTTTGTTTTTGAGGCACTGGTCGGTTGAAACTAAAATCATTGAACCGATTTCTTCTTCGTGAATAAGGGTGTTAAAAAGAACTGAATCTTTTAGTTCATCAAAAAAGCGGATGAAACGTACGTGATAATTATTTTCGTGGGCGGCAGTGTGAATGCCCTCAAGAATTTCTGCATAGTAGGGACGGCGGAAAACATCCGGAGAACAAAGAACTACACCGATCTGTTTACTTGCAAAAGCAATGTTTCCCTGCTGCAGGGCCTGTGCCGCCTTGTTTGGCCGGTAGTCCAGTTTTTCTATTGCATCAAGAATGCGTTTTCTAGTTTCAGGGGCAACGGAACGGTCTGTGTTACCGCTGATGACATAACTGACCATACTTCTTGTAACACCAGCTTCTTTTGCCACATCATTCTGTGTAACTGTACTTCTTTTTATTGCACCCATAATAAAACCCCACACGTGTAGTCAACACGTACAAATAATATACCATGATGAACATTTTGTCAAATTGCTTTGTCAGAATTAATCAATATAAACGTAAGGCTCGCTACAAGTAAAATATTTTTCTTTGTTTACTTTAGTATAATCAGAGCAGGGCTTATCGTCTAGTTTTTATTTATTTTTTTTGATTTTTTTTCATTTTTATTTGTCCAACTGCATTCTTTTACCCCCATATATATGTAAGACAAATTACCTCCTGTAATTTGTCTACCCGAGTTTTGCAAAGCAAAACTCGAAGTTAAACCGTTAAACATTTAAAGCGCCCTCCATGGCGCTACTAAAATTCGGCGGTATTTGATCATTATATTTATAGGAGTAAAATATGGAGTATGAAAACAAGAAAAACCTGACCCCGGAGCAAAAATGGAATCAGGCTACGATTGCAAACAACTTTATCTTTTATAAGGTTATGAGGAACAATGAAGATGTGTGCAAAGAGTTGATTGAAATCCTTCTGAACATGGAGATTGACCACATCACCATGCACAACGAGGAAACAATCGACATTGACTGGAATGCAAAAGGAATTAGATTGGATGTGTACGCGAAAAATGCAACACAAGCGTTTGATTTGGAAATCCAGACAACAGATACAAAGGAACTTCCCGAACGGGCACGATACTATCAAAGCGTGATTGATGTGGACACACTAAAGTCCGGTCAAAGATACTCAGAGCTTAAGGATTCCTACATCATCTTCATCTGTTTAGATGACATTTTCCACGAAGGAGAAGCCGTGTATGTTTTTGAGAACATTTGTCTGGGGCATCCTGCAATAAAACTGGACGACCGGGCAAAAAAGTACTTCTTTGTTGCTACAAATTGTGATAAAATGAATGATGACAGAATAAAGGCATTCTTGAGGCTTCTTACGACAAACAAAAGTTCGGACTCCTTTACAGGAAGAATAGTCAGCCTTGCAGAAGATGCCAAGCACAACACTCAATGGAGACTGCAATACATGGAATGGGAAAGACAGAGAACCTACGACCGTGAAGCCGGCCGCGAAGAAGGAAGAGCTGAAGGTTCAGCACAAAAAGCCATAGATGACGCTAGAAATTTTCTTGCAAAAACAAACCTCTCTCCGGAAGTGATTGCAGAATGCTGCTCCCTGCCTTTGGAAAAGGTCCTGGAATTAAAAGAAAAAGTTCAGCATGCCTGATTCATATAAAAACAAAAGTCCGCAAAAAAAGGGGCTGTCCTGGAAGCAAACACTTCGTGGACGGCCCCTTTGCAGTTAGGGAAGCTGCCCCAAAAAACAGAAGTTTTTCGAGGCACACTTTACTTTTACTTACAAAACTTTAGTCAGCATTCTTGATGATAAGTTTGTAAGGTGAAGAATACTTGAGTCCGTTAAGTTCGTATGTGATGTAAAGGATAACGGAATATGCATCAAGGTCCGGATCACCGTAGTCACCCTGCAGGGTAAGACTAAAGGTGAGGTAAGATGTTGTTGTACTTGCGGCTGGATCTGCATCAAAGTCACCAGGGTTGGTCACATACTGAGGGGCAGTATTGGCTATGCCAAAGTCTGCGGTTTTATTACTTCCATCTTTAATAGAAGCTTTGAAAGAGCCAACGATAGCCTGGAAGACATTTGCGTCATCGTTTGCAGGAGCGGCCTGTGGTGAGAGGGAAGAAACCTTGATTGTAAGAGAAAGAGGAATTGTTGCACCAGCTTTTGCTTCCTCAATATCTGTACTTGAATAGCTGCTTGGCGTTACAATCCATCCGCTTTCACTTCCTACAGTTCCATAGGTGAGTCCTGCTGCAGTAAGAACGTCTGTTGCATAAAGTCCCTTTCCGAATGTAATGTTTACATCCTGAGGAGATTTAATTGTAAGACATCCCTCAAAGCGGTCATTGTTTGTTGTATTCTCGGCAAGAACACGGATTCCATTTACAGTAACATTATTCACCTCAACATCGCTGTACTCATCATCCAGAACAAAGCGGGTCTTGATGTCATCTGTTGCAGTAAGATAGGTGTCCTTGTCTGCCGTGCCAGTGTTGTTGAAGGGGTTCTTGAGGGCAGGCTCAATGGTTTCCGTGTCGTAGTCAATGGAGTAGCTTCTGAGCACTGTTACCTGATTGGGATTCTTAATTGTAGAAGTAATGTTCTTTGCAACTGAAGTTGAATCAGTTTTGACAATGTTAAGAATACCATTCTGGTTTGTATTTGCAACCTGCTCCATGAGAACGGTATTACTGGTTCCGGTGGCATTAATTGTTGCGTTATCCAGAACAAGGTCTTCCGTACCAACATTAACATTGGCAGTAATGTCAATATTTCTGAGGACAACACGGAGGGCTGAATCAGAAGCAGCAGCTTTTGGATCTGCCGCAGTATGCTGGTTATAAAAATTAAGTCCCTTGTTAAG
>JAEEKM010000367.1 GCA_016282455.1 Treponema sp.
CCCCAGTAGCGCTGGCGGCTGAAGACCCAGTCACGAAGCTTGTAGTTCACTGCTTTTTTTCCGATTCCTTTTTCTGCAAGGAACTCGAGCATTTTTGCAATGGCATCTTTTTTGTTAAGACCGTCAAGGAAGTCTGAGTTTACATGAATTCCGTCTTCAGTCCAGGCTTCTTTCTGAACGTCCACTTCGCTCTTTAACACTTCAATGATGGGAAGATTAAATTTCTTTGCAAACTCCCAGTCGCGGGTGTCGTGAGCAGGCACTGCCATGATGGCACCTGTTCCGTAAGAGATAAGAACATAGTCTGCAACCCAGATTGGAATGAGTTTTCCGTTAACGGGATTTATTGCATAGCTTCCAGAGAAAACACCTGTCTTGTCTTTTGCAAGGTCAGTGCGTTCAAGGTCTGATTTTTTTGCGGCAGCCTCAACATAAGCTTCAACAGCATCTTTCTGTTCTGCAGTTGTGATTTTTGAAACCAGTTTATGTTCTGGAGAAACCACCATGTAAGTGGCACCAAAGAGAGTATCACATCTTGTGGTATAAACGGTAAGTTTCTGGTCAGTAGCTTTTCCGTCTTTGTCTGCAACGTAGAAGTCAACCTCTGCACCTTCACTTTTACCGATCCAGTTTTTCTGCATGAGTTTTACACTTTCAGGCCAGTCAAGTCCGTCAAGGTCAGAGAGCAGGCGTTCTGCATAAGCGGTGATTTTTAAAATCCACTGGCGGATTGTTTTGTGGGTAACTTCTGCACCACATCTGTCGCAGTGACCTTCCTTAACCTCTTCGTTTGCAAGACCTGTTTTGCAGGAAGGACACCAGTTGATTGGAGTTTCTGCTTCGTAAGCAAGACCACGCTTGTACAGCTGGAGGAAAATCCACTGAGTCCACTTGTAGTAGTCGCTGGTACAGGTGATGATGCATCTGTCCCAGTCGTAGGAAAAGCCCAGTGCCTTAATCTGCTGGGTAAAGTGATCGATATTCTGGAAAGTTGTTGTTGCAGGATGAGTTCCGGTTTTGATAGCATAGTTTTCTGCAGGAAGACCGAATGCATCGTATCCCATGGGGTGAAGGACATTATAGCCTTTCATGCGAAGATAGCGGCACCAGATGTCTGTTGCAGTATATCCTTCAGGATGACCTACATGAAGACCAGCTCCACTTGGATAAGGGAACATATCAAGAACATAACGCCTCTTGTCTTTAGAAAACTTAGCATCTTCAGTTACTTTAAATGTTTTGTTTTCATCCCAATATTTCTGCCATTTTGGCTCGATGTTTTTAAAGTCGTAGTTTGAAGCCATATACTATCCTCATCAAGATTTTTTGATGGGGATAATATAGCAAAAATCAACTTTTTATAGAAGAGGTTTATGACAGTCTCTGCACAAGGTAAGGTATGGCTTTTTCAAACTTGGCGCCGTACCAGTGGTCTTTGTCATCCAGTGTGTGCTTGATTGACTCCACTACAAAATCTGCGGCAAGACTTGCAGCCTCAAGCGGACTCTTACCACGCAGAAGGGCACCTGCAAAGGCAGAAGAATAAATGTCACCTGTTCCGTGTAGTGAGGCATTAAGGCGCTCTGTAAAATAGTAATCAAAAGTTGCACCGTTAAATACTGCTACGCCAAGCTTGTCTTTTTCAAAACTAACGCCTGTAAGGATTACGTTCTTTGCACCAAGTTTATGAAGGTCACGGCAGACTTTTTCAATATAATTCTGATCGTAATCTGAACCCACATAGGGAATGCCAAGAAGGAAAGATGCCTCAGTAAGGTTTGGAAGAATGTAGTCTGCACCAACGCAGAGCCGGGCCATTTCTTTCGGGAAGTCCTCGTCAAAACCTGCGTAGAGTTTTCCGTTGTCAGCCATGGCAGGATCCACTATGCGAAGGGCACCCGGGCGGGCAGTTTTGTTCATAATGTCCAGGGTCGGCTGAATCTGTGTGCGGGCAAGATAGCCTGTGTAAAAGGCATCAAAGTCGATGTGCTCTTTCTGCCAGCGGTCAAGAATCTTTGGCATTTCATCAGTGAGGTCATGGAAAGTCCATGCAGAAAAACCAGGTGCAGTGTGGTTTGAAAGAACTGAACCGGGAAGAATTGCAGTTTCAATTCCACAGGCAGAAATGATTGGTAATGCCACAGTAAGTGAGCACTGACCCACGCAGGAAATATCCTGAACTGTCAAAAGACGTTTATCCATAAAAACCTCCATGTATCTTTCTCTGTCATTTCTATCGAACGAAGCAGTATTGTCATTTCGACCGGACGAACCTTTATTGTCATTTCGACCGGAGCGAAGCGGAGTGGAGAAATCTATTCCTGTTCTGCAAAAACAAACATAGACATCTCGACTTCGCTCGATATGAGGAGAAAGCTTTCGCTTTCTCTACGAGTTTCCGCTTCGCGTAAACTCGCTTCGTTCTCTATGACAGAGGAAACGTTACTTTACAAAACTTACTAAAAAACTGGTATTATGTATATACTCAAAATCATATATTTTTTATAATACCAGATATGATTACGATTTCTTTTGAAAAACGCGGCTCTACGGGGCTGTGCGAGTATCTTTTTCAGAACATAAAAAAACAGATTCAGGAAGGCACCCTCTTAGCCGGAGAAAAACTTCCTTCAAAACGTTCCCTCTCAGAAAATCTTGGAATAAGCGTCATTACCGTACAGAACGCCTATGCCCGTCTTATTGATGAAGGCTACGTTTATTCCCTTGAAAAAAAAGGCTTTTTTATTTCCGACTATCTTCCTCTGGCAGAAAAAAAACAAAGTCTTGAAAAAGAAAAAGATATCTCAGAAGAAAAAAAATATTTTGCAGATTTTAAAAGTAACGCAGTAAGTTTTGAAAAATTCCCTTTCAGGCAGTGGTCACATGTAATGCGGGAAGTACTGCAATCAGGAAACGAAAAACTTCTTTCCAAAACAGATGCCTTTGGGGTTTACGAATTACGCAAAGCAATTGCAAACTACCTGAGGGAATTCCGCGGAATGAATGTGAACACCAGTCAGATAGTTGTGGGAGCAGGAACAGAAAATCTTTACTGGATTCTGATTGAACTTTTGGGAAAAGAAAGAGTTTACGGAGTGGAAAACCCCGGTTACAAAAAAATCTCAGACATAGTTAAGTTAAATGGAGCAGTCTGCAAAAACATAAAAATAGATTCTCAGGGCATGGAAATAACTTCACTAGAAAAAAACAAATGTGAAATTGCCCACGCTTCCCCTTCCCACCACTTTCCCACAGGAAGAGTTATGACTTTTAAAAGAAGGCAGGAACTTTTGGAATGGGCAAAAAAAACAAAAAACTTAACGCTGCAAAAAAAACGTTTTATAATCGAAGATGACTTTGACAGCGAATTCCGTTTTTCAGGTAAGCCTCTACCTACCTTACAGAGTGCAGACTCTACCGGAAGTGTAATTTACGTAAATACTTTTTCAAAAACCCTCTCCCCTTCTTTTAGAATAGGATTTCTTGTTCTGCCGGAAAATCTTATTCCATTGTTTACAAAAAAATTCACAAGTTACTCCTGCCCGGTAAGCAGTTTTGAACAGTATGCGCTGGCCCGTTTTATTGACGAAGGTTATTACGGTTCACATATAATCAGAATGAAAAACTACTACAGGACTTTAAGAAACGATTTGCTTCTTGCCCTAAAAAAAAGTTCAATTCTTAAAAGCTGTGTACTCGAAGAAAAAGAAGCAGGACTTCACTTTCTTTTAATAAACAAAAGTCAGAATAGAAAAATAAATTTTCCAAAAATACAGAAAGTTCTTGCAGAAGAATTAAATATCAACCTTCCCCTTCTCTCAGACTTTTATTCTGGAAAAATAAATGAAGCAGAAAAAAATGTTTTTGTTTTAAACTACAGTGGAATTAAGAAAGAGAAGATTCCTCTGATTGTAAAGAAAATGGAGAATGCTTTTTCTTTAGAAGAATAAAATAGTAAATCCAGAAAGCAAGGGAAGTAACCACCCAGGTAAGAGGATAGCTTGTAAGAACTGCATGGAGTGTATTATGTCTGGTTACATAAGTGAATATCCAGACAAGACGAAGGGCGCATATTCCAAAAACGGTAATCATCATGGGAACAAAACTTTTACCCGTTCCACGGATTGTTCCGCTTAAGACTTCTATTGAAACATAACTTATCCACCAGGGAATCATAAAGTGAAGGATATCCATTCCGATTTCTATCACTTCCGCATCTTTGGTAAAAAGCATGTAAAAGTATCTTCCAAAAAACCAGAAACTGACGGTATAGATTAAAGTTGCAATGACAGACATTAAAAGAGTTTCCCACATTCCCTTTTTAATGCGGTCAATTTTACGGGCACCAAAGTTCTGCCCGGAAAAAGTTGTAACGGCAATTCCAAAGGCACTTACCGTCATCCAGAAAACTGCATCAATCTTTCCAAACGCTGCCCAGGCGGCAACAGAAGCGGTTCCGAAGATGTTAAAGTTTGTCTGAATTATAAGATTGCTGATTGTGTAAAGGGAAGACTGAACTCCTGCAGGAAAACCTATGCGGAGAATCTGTTTTAGAATGTGTCCGTGGAAACAAAGTTCCTGAATTTTAAATCGGTAACTTTTTCTTGTGCGGGAAAGAATTACCATGACAATGACTGCACTTTCCACCTGACACAAAACGGTTGCAAGGGCTACGCCAAAAACTCCAAGTTTAAAAACAAGAACAAAAATAAAATCCAGGGCAATGTTTGTTACACAGCCAATTACAAGAACCCTGTAAGGAGTGCGGGAATCTCCTGCGGCACGGAGTATGCCTGCTCCCATATTGTAAATGAACATGGGAATCGTTCCTGAAAAAAAAGTCATAAGGTATGTGCGGGAAAGTGGAACTACTTCTTCCGGTGTCTTTGTCAGCCTGAGCATGGTAGTGGTAAAGCCCATTCCCAAAAGCATTACAAGTATGCCGCCTGCAAGAGCAAGTGCAAGGGAGGTGTGTACTGCCTGCGACATCTGCCTCTGGTCATCTGCTCCCCAGAACTGTGAAATGATAACACCTGCCCCGCTTGAAAGACCAACAAAAAATCTCATAAGAAGATTTACATAAACTGCAGTTGTTCCGCCTACAGACGCAAGGGCTTTCGTTCCCACAAACTGACCGACGACAAAGGCATCTACCGTGTTATAGAACTGCTGGAAAAGAGTTCCTGCAACAATGGGGAAAAAGAAAAATAAGAGGGATTTCCAGATGACTCCTTCCGTGATTGAGGCTCCTCCACCTGCTGTGTGAAGGGCATGCCTGCTCCTCACGAAAAGAGACTGTTTCATCTTACACTAGAGGGTCAATATTTGCGTGACCTGCCGCAACAAAAGGAAGTACATTCTCGTCAATATTGATTTTTATTACAACAAGATGAGGTCCTTTTGTAAAGGCTTTTTTGTACCAGTCAGGGTCATCATTAACACACACGCCGTCAATTCCAAACCCCTTTGCAATGGTGATGAAGTCCGCCTCCATCTGGAATTCACTGGCAGAATAGTTTTTGTTAAAGAGATACATCTGCTGCTGGCGGACCATGCCTAAACTTCCGTTCTGGAAAATGAAAACGGTAACATCAAGGTTCTGTTCCCTTAAAGTGGCAAGTTCCTGAATGTTCATGAGAATACTGCCGTCACCGCTCATGCAGAGCACCCTCTTGTCCCTGTTTGAAAGGGAAGCACCGATTGCGGCAGGAAGACCAAAGCCCATTGTTCCAAGAGAACCGCTGGTAAGAAGCTGACGTGCTTTTTCCACAGGGTAGTACTGGGCAGTCCACATCTGGTGCTGTCCTACATCTGTTGTAACAATAAGGGAAGAAGGATCTACTCCTGCTTTTTTTGCCATATCAGGAACTGTTCTGAGGAAGGTACGGGGGTTCAAGCTGTCCTGGGGAACATTTGCACAGCGACCTACAAGATCTGATTCTTCACTAGCATTTTCTTTTGCAAGAGACTCACACCAGGCACTTCTTTCTTTTGAAGCAGATGTGTTTGAAGAAAGTTCTTTTAAAAGCAGGGGAAGTACTTCCCTTACATCACCGCAGACGGAAATTGCAGAAGGAATGATTTTGTTTATTTCTGCGGCATCAACGTCAATGTGAAGGATTTTTGCATTGGGGCAGAATTCTTTTATAACACCGGTTGCCCTGTCATCAAAACGTACACCACAGGCAAGAATTACATCGGCCTGGTACATGGCTTTGTTTGCGGCAAGAGAACCGTGCATGCCTACCATTCCAAGATAGCGTTTGTTTGACTTTGGGAAAACACCTATTCCCATAAGGCTTGAAGTCATGGTGCATTCATAAGCATCTGCAATCTGATTAAGCACTTTTGATGCTTCGGGATTATTGCAGCCACCACCGACAAAAATAACAGGTTTTTCTGCAGCGTTAAGTGCAGCTGCCATTTCTGCAACGGAAGTTTCTATTTCCTTTTTGGGACTTGCAAATTTATTTACAGTAAGGGATCCAAGGGGAGCATGAAGTTCTTCAAGAGTGGGCCATTTTTCAAACTCCACAACTTCTGTCTGAACATCTTTTGGAAGGTCAATGAGAACAGGACCCGGACGACCGCTTGTTGCAATGGTAAAGGCTTTGGGAATTGCAGTAAAGAGATCCTTTGCCTTTGTAACCATCATGCTGTGTTTGGTAATGGGGAAAGAAAGACCAAAAGTGTCTGCTTCCTGGAAGGCATCTGTTCCGATAAGGCTGGTATTTACCTGACCTGTAAAAGCAATGATTGGGACTGAATCGCAACGGGCATCAGCTACGGCAGTGAGAAGATTCATGACACCAGGTCCGCTTGTAACCATGCAGACGGCAGGAGTACCTGTGGAACGTGCAATTCCCTGGGCAATAAAGCCTGCAGCCTGTTCCTGACGGACAAGAACATGGGTGATAGAACTTCTGTTCAGCTCATCATACAATGGAAGAATATAACCGCCGGGAAGCCCCGCAACAGTTTTTATTCCCTCAAGTTCAAGTAGTTTAACAATAATCTGTGATCCAGTTGCTTTCATGGAATGCATTTTACTGACTAATGCGTTTTTTTTCAATGGCACCTATTTTATGAAAATAACATATATATATTTAGGAAAACTGGCACTTCACTCTCGTGTCATCTGTCATGGGGCCGGTCACGGTTGCAGGCGACTTCTTACATGACAGCAAATTTTTGCACCACAATCTACTGTTGATTTAATTTTAGTACTGCGGCTACAAAGTGACACCCATGACAGCTGCCACTCCGTTACGTGCCAGTTTTCCTTTATAATATACATTTATTATTTTTCCTGTTATAATGCCATCGGAAAAAGAGAAGATGACTACACGTATTTCACTTATCAGAAAGGCGGCTGTTATTGCGCTGACAGGAAATGCACTTCTGGCCGGCATAAAACTTTGCATAGGAATTATGACAGGTTCACTTGCAGTTCTGGGAGACGGAATTGATTCAGCGAGTGACGTACTGATTTCTGCGGTTGCACTGGCGGTGAGCGTTATCATTTCAAAACCCAGCGATCAGGAATATCCCTTTGGGCGCGGCAGGCAGGAAACAATCGCTTCCATGCTCCTTGTATTCATGATTTTTGCAGCAGGCATTGAGGTAATTGTTTCTTCAGTAAAAAAAATCACTGCAGGAGACTTCATTCAGGAAGTAAGTCTTTTAGCCCTTTCTGCCCCCCTTATTTCCATTGCAGGAAAATTCATTCTCATGCTCACACAAAGGCATCTAGGCATAAAGGCAAATTCTGACATCATTAAAGCAAACGCAAGCAACATGAAAAACGACATTCTTCTCTCCGGGGGAGTGCTGGCAGGACTTGCAATCTCAAAGTTTTTTAATGCACCGGTCATTGACCCCATTGTGGCAATAATAACCGGTCTCCTTGTTTTAAAAAACGCCTGTGGACTTTTTATTGACCTTAACAGGGAACTCATGGACGGAAACGCAGACAAGGAACTATACAAAAAACTTTTTAACGCAGTTGCATCTGTTGACGGAGTGAGTAACCCCCACAGGGCACGCATAAGAAAAATCGCTTCACTTTTTGACATTTCACTGGACATAGAAGTGGACCCCAAGATTACCGTTTACGAAGCCCACGAAAAAGCAGAACTGGTGGAAGAAGCAATCAGAAAAGAAATACCGGATTTATTTGACGTGATGATTCACATTGAACCTGCCGGAAGCGATGAACACCAGAGACCGGAAGAGTTTGGTCTTACTCCCGAAAAGCTTGATTAGTCATTGCAGGAAAGTAAATCTGGAAGAGCATACACTTCTTCTGCCCCACCAACAAGTATTGCCCCCATGCCAAGTTCCAGCGGAAGGGCTAAGTCTATATCGTAACGGTCACCTACAGAAAGACACTCCTTAAAGGAAACCCCCATCATTTTTGCAGCATAACGGAGAACATCCTTGTTGGGTTTTGATTTCATGCAGGTATCAAGCCCCACAACATTCGGTAAAAGTTCTTCAAGACCGATTGCACGAAGGGTTCTCTTTGCGGCAGTTACGGGATTGTTTGTTACGCAGACCAGCTTGTATTTTTTTGCAAGAAGACTTATGGTCTCCTGCATTTTTTTGTCCACATGTAAAAATTTCTCGGGCTCAAGAATTGTGTTCCGCCACTCAATGCTTGTAAGAATGGGAACTCCAAAAGCAGTAAAAGTATTTCCAAGGCTGATTTTTTTTCCGCCATGGGCACGAGACCATTCCCTTCTCCAGGAAGTTATTTTATTGCGGGCTTCATCTTCCGTCATTCCATGAATGTGGGCAAAGTGCCTTATCTGAGCGTCCACCTGTTCAAAGACGTAGGCGGAACTTGTGTAAAGGGTACCGTCAATGTCAAAGATGAGGCAGGAAAGATGACGGGGAATTTTATAAACTGTCAAATAAATCACCTCCGTAATTTACTGAGGATGCAGGAAGAAATGTTTTTTCAATTCTGCAAAGAGAATCTGCGGCTTGTGTAAGAGAAGCAAAAAGTCCCATTCCAGTAAAGGCAAAAACTGCATCTCCCAAAAGTTCTGCATCCCTTATGGAAAGAACATTTACTTTAAGTCCTGTAAGGTCTGCCTTAAACTGATTCCAGCCGCTGTGTAAACTTTGCCCTCCTGTAACAGTCATTTCTGTTATGGGGCTCATGTTTTTTAGGGCAGCGTTTTCTTTTAAAAGCTCCACTCCATTTTTTATGGAAGAAGCAATCTGTAAAAGAAGCCTTGCTTCCTGTGAAAGACTGTCTCTGGTCTTTGCAGAATGAACTTCCTGTAAAAGGGAATCTACCAGGGATGAAAAAGCAATTTCATGTCCGCACTGACGTTCTAGTTTTAGTTTCATTTCTGAAAAACAGGAACCTGAACGGGGAAGAAGTACGCTGGCATTCCAAAGTCCGTCTCTTACAGAAGGCAGGGTTCTTATTCCGCTTGAAGTAAAGGGTTCGCTTGTGCAGAGGTTTAAGCCTTCACTGCTTCCTGCCCTGTCACAGAGTCTTCCTGGAGCAAGAGTTGCAGTTCCCACAAGGGCACTTACAAAATCGGGTGCACCACAGAAGCAGGGTGTTCCCTGTGGAAGGCAAAGTTTTTTTGCAAACTCTTCGTTAAGTGTTCCGGCCATTGCTCCGGGAGAAACAAAGGAGGGAAGTTTTTCCTTTACTTCAGAAAGACCTGCCTGGTAAAGCATTTCGTCATTCCAGTAGGCGGTCTGAAAACGTTTTTCCGGAAGTATGGTAACACTTTTTCCAGTAAGACGGTAAATAAGATACTCGGGACCGCTTAAAATAGACTTAAGCTTTTGCCATGAAGAAGGATATTTTTTTTTGAAGGCAAGAAGACGGGGAATGAAAAGTGAACTTTTGTGGGTAAAGGAAGTTTCTTCGTTCCAGAGTAAAGTGCTGCCGTCTGTAGAAACGAGTGTGGGACCGTTACCGCTTATGCAGACTGCATCCGGTTTGCAAGAACAGGTTTGCTGTATTTGAGCAACTGCCTCTTTTAGAGCTTCTTCCCATTCTCTTGCGGCATGTTCTGTTGATTTTAAAAGGAACTGGCATCTTCCGTAGCCTGAAAGCTGACCCTTTTCATTTATGAGTGCGGCTTTGAGAGATGAAGTTCCAATGTCTACGCTTAAAACTGTCTGCATGTTTTATAGAACCTACTCCCGGCTGGAGCACCGTAGTGTGGGGCTGTCCAGAAAGTTTTAAGACAGCACCACATGAGCCGAACAGGCGAAGTGCGGAAGACGGGGTGCCTTTATGCACTTCCACACGATTGCAGCAGAGGACTGTAACCGGCCATTTAAACCAGATACAGTCCGGAAAAAAAATCAGATAATTATGCCTGTGGGTCGCAGTTATTCTGTGCCTGTGCAGGAGGGTCAGAAAGCTGTGCATTCTTTGTTTCCTGCGGGCGGCTTGCTTTTATCATTTTGTCAATGATAGTGCGGTTGTCCAGAAGGTCAGAAAGTGACTGCTGGTGATGCAGGCGGGTAATTACGTTTGCAAAGAGACCGGAAACATTTGTGCTGATGTACCACTCGCGCTTAAGAAGTTCTTCGTGGTAAACGGCGTTTGTTCCGATGATGCGGTAGAAAAGTCCCTGCTTGTAGGCTTCGTCAAAGAGCTGGATGGCGTTGCCTGTAAAGAAAGGAAGACTGATTGCGGCAATAACTTTTGTTGCTCCCTGTTCGTGGAGGAAGCCCATTGCCTTAAGGAGTGTACCACCGGTTCCAAGCATGTCGTCTGCAAGGAAGGCTACTTTTCCCTTTACATCGCCCAGAAGTTTGATGCTCTTGATGTTTGTATTTTTTGCATCCTGGGTAACGATTGAGTAATCTCTTTCTTTGTAAATCATGGCAAGTGGTTTTTTGAGACCAGTTGCATAGAACTTGTTGCGGTCAATTGCACCAGTGTCAGGGCTTACAACAACCAGGTCTTCTTTGGTGAGGTCTACCACACGGGCAAGCTCACGGATAATCTGGTAACTGGCATGGAGGTTTTCAAGATGAGTGTGGGCAAATGCATTTACAATCTCTCTTGAGTGAAGGTCCAGGGTGATGATGCGGCTTACTTCCATGCTTTCATAGATGTGGCCCAGAAGTGCTGCGGTGAGTCCTTCGCGTCCCTTCTTTTTGTGCTGGCGGCTGTATGGGTAAACTGGAACAACAAGTGTAATCTGTCTTGCACCTGCCTGACGGATTGTGTCAATTGCACAGATAAGGCACATTACGTGGTCGTTCACAGAAAGACGCATTTTGTTCTTTCCGTCGTTGAGTGAAATTTCTTCGTGGTTTTCTACATCCTGGACGATATACACGTCTTTTCCGCGGATACATTCATTCAGTTCAACTTTGAATTCTCCGTTTGCAAAATAGGTGAAGCGTGTATCGGCCTTGAACATGGGCGGGCGGTACTTGTCCACAGAGCCACGGACACAAAGGTCAGATGTGCGCAGGTCGTTCTCAAGGTTAATCTGCTGCACAAGCTTGTCTTTTTCAAGATCGTAGCGTTTGGCGATGACATCATTCTTTAAGGAAAAGCGATGTTTGTACATGTGGCGGAGATGGGTAATTACTTCGTTGGCGAAAGCTTCTCCACCGGGACAGGCGACCACTGCAAGGTCGGTAGGTTCAGAATACGGCATTATTCTTTCCTTTAGATAATCTTTTCCACTCAGGGCATAAGCACTCAAAGCAGACCATCACTTTTGGTGACAGTAACTTATCTTAGCATATTGGGAAATGAAATTCAATTACAGGTATTTTTTAAATCTTAAGTTCCGAGAAAAAAACATTTGCAAATCTAAACAAACCGTTTTATACTTTACTTATATTATAAGCCCAGATAAGGAGGAGCAATCCATGGGAAAATTCGTAATCAGCGATGCAAAGAACGGCATCAAGTTTAACCTTGTGGCAGGCAACGGAGAAATCATTGCTACTTCACAGGTTTATTCAACAAAGGCAACTGCTAAAAAAGGTATTGCCAGCATCATCAAGAATGCAGATGTTCCTGTTGAGGATCAGACTGTAAAAGGCTTTAAGGCACTTCCCAATCCTAAGTTTGAAGTGTACAAGGACAAGAAGGGAGAAATCCGCTTCCGCCTTAAGAGTTCAAACGGACAGATTATTGCAACAAGCGAAGGCTACAAGGACATGGCCGGTGCAATGAACGGTGTTAAGAGCGTTAAGAAAAATGCTGCCGATGCAAAGATTGTAGACGAAACTGAGGCTGCTAAAAAGACAACCGCAAAAGCGGCAACTAAAGTTGCAACAAAACCTGCTGCCAAAGCACCTGCTAAAAAACCTGCTGCTAAAACTGCGGCAAAGAAACCGGCAACTAAAGTTGCTGCAAAAAAAGCACCTGCAAAGAAAGCAAAATAATTTTTTCTTTCAATAATACATTCTAAGCAGGAGAGGGGCTAAACCTTTCCTGCTTATTTTTTATACCGCCAAAGGTAACGTCACATTTTTATGCCAGAATCAGAAAAGAAATCACAAGCAGAAAATAAACATACAAAACCCACACAGCCCTTTTACAGTAAAGGCTTGAATTTTACCTGCCAGAGGTGTTCTTCCTGCTGCGGGAAAGCCCCCGGTTTTGTCTACCTTTCAAAAAGAGACCTTACAGAACTAAAAAACTATTTTCACCTTAGCACAGAAGACTTTGTAAAAAACTACTGCAGATGGGCAAACTATTACGGAGGAAGCACGGTTCTTGCCCTGATTGAAAAGAAAAACTACGACTGCATTCTCTGGAACGAAGGCTGCACTGCCTACCCTGCCCGCCCAATTCAGTGCCAGACCTACCCCTTCTGGACCTGGATGACAGACAGTAAAGAAAGCTGGGAGGAATGTGCCGCAGACTGCCCCGGAATGAACAGGGGTCAGCATTGGGAAAGGGAACACATTGAAAGCGAAAGAAAACGCTATTCGGAAAACGAACCGGTTACAAAAGAAGAAGTGGAAGAAATTATTCAAAAGGAAAGGGAGAAATAAAACGGTTGGCATTTTTTTCAGCATGACAATAAAAAAAGGACTCAGGCTTTAACCTAAGTCCCTTGCTTGATTGCCAGCGGTCAGAATCGAACTGACGACATAAGGATTTTCAGTCCTCCGCTCTACCAGCTGAGCTACACCGGCAAATCAAATATGATGTTCTGACTATATACTTTTTTTTAAAACATGTCAAGCACTATAGTCATTTTCTCACTTTTTTTTGCAATTAACTAAAATCAGTCAAGTGCATCCACCAGTTCGCTCAAAAGAGGAATAAGCTGCTTTTTACGGGAAACTACATCCTTAAGGTAGTAAATATGGCTTTCTCTCTTGGGGAAGTTAAGTTTTCTGGTAAACTTTTCGTCTGCCGCCACAA
>JAEEKM010000368.1 GCA_016282455.1 Treponema sp.
CGGGTCTGAAGCTTTAGCGGTTTGTAACCATAAGTGTCTACTAGTTTATCTGCAACAGTAGTCTGACTTGAAGTACTTGCGTCGAGCGAAGAAATAGTACTTTCAACAGAAAGCATACGGGAATGACTGTTGTAGATTTTGTAGTAGACGGCAGTACCAAGGCATTTAAAGTCAGAAGCAGCATTTATGTAGTTTTGGTTTTCGCTGGAAGATTCTGCGGTCTGAATCCAGAAGTAATTGTCTTCACCGTTGCTTGAAGTGTATAGGGCTGTGTGACCGGGATTATAGGGACTGTCAAGATAAACAAAAACGTCAAGTCCACAGCCTGGAAAAAAAATAGGGGCAAGAACTACGAAAGAAAGTAAAAGTAAATTCTTAAAACGTAATTCAATGCCCATATCTCTAACTGAATGAATGATTAGTTTGTTCCCTGTGAAATTTCAAGAGCGATAACACGGCTCTGTGCGAGGTTTGACCAGGTGTCATTCGGATATTTTTCTGCAAGATTTTTGTAAACTGCAAGTGCTTCTTCTGTTTTGGAAAGTGACTCAAGTACCCTTCCCTGGCTGAACATTGCATGAGTTACAAGAAGGAAGTCTGGTGCAGAGGCTGCTTTACCATAATAGTCAGCGGCAGAAGCGGCATCACCAAGTTCTTCGGAACATACACCGGCATTGTAATAGCAGACAGGTGCAGTATAGGATTTTTTTCCTGCTTCAGCGGCATTCAGCCAGAAAGTGCGGGAAACCTCATAGTTTTTCTGAGCAAAAGTAATGTCGGCAGAAAGCATGTTTGCACGAACGCCAACAACATTTTTCTTTTTTGTAAGTGACTCAAGATCTGCAAGTGCGGCAGTCTGGCGGAGAGCAGCTTCTTCGTCTTCAAGAGAAGCAGAATCTTTGGTAAGGGTATATTCAACTGCATCTACTTTTGAAAGTCCCTTCTTAACTGCTGATTCATTTAATCCAATGCAGACACAGGTGGCTGCAACTGCAACAACGGCAATAACAACAATGCAAACGATAAGTGAACGGTTGCGTGTCATAAAGCCTGTTACTTTTTCCTCTGTATTTTCTTTTTTAGTTTTAAGCGTAACTACATTCTCAGCCATTTTTTACTCCAACTGAAATCTGATTTATTTGCCATAATATATAGAAAAATTGGTGCTTTGTCAAACACTTCAATTCATATCATCTTAAAGGAGACTTGAAAGAGCCGGTAATTTCAGTTATAGTAAAGGCATGGCAAAAGAGAATTTGAATCTGACTGTTTTTGGACAGGAAACTGAGTTTGAAGGAAAACTTGAGTTTACAGATAATCTGATTATTACTGGCACTTTTATGGGAACAATAAATGCAACCGGTGCCCTTGAAATTGATAAAACTGCAGTCTGCAAAGTTGATGTTATGAAAGCTGATTCAATTGTTGTTTCAGGTCAGGTAACAGGGAACCTTGAGGCAAAAGAAAGAGTTGAACTTTGCAACGGCAGTAAGGTAACAGGAGACATAAACACTGCCCGCCTTCGTATTGCAGACAACGTTGAGTTTGAAGGTCAGGTGAATATGGTTGAGGAAGTCCCTGACACCGATATATTCACTGTTGCTTCCAAAGAATACAAGGATTCTCTTATTATGAAAACCGGAGAAGCCCGCTAGATTTGCTATTGACAGAGAATGTTTTTTTCTGTAATATATTGTCACTTGCCCAGATGGTGGAATTGGTAGACACGCTAGGTTCAGGTCCTAGAGCTCGCAAGGGTGTGCAAGTTCAAGTCTTGTTCTGGGCACTAAATTTGACTGCTTTTTAGGCAGTCTTTTTTTTTGCACCCGCTTTTCATTCTTTTTCACTCACTTTCACTTTTATTCACTATCTCATTACTATACAAGACTTTAAGACAGTTTTATTTTCATTACCTGTTGCTTTTTCTTGCGGAGTTCAGGTTCTGAACTCACCATAATTCACTTTGTTTCACTCCTTTTCTCTGTTTTTTGTGGCAATAGTGTGGCAAAATCTTTGAGAAAATCAGGTGAAAGGCAAGTCAAATGACTTGCAGGGAGAAGCAGATGGCAAGCTGCAGGATTCGTGTAAGGAATGGAATAATTCACCTTATCACAAACGTAGGCGGTAAACGGCGAGAGGAAAGCCTGGGCATCAGGATTTCCGGGAAGAAGGGTGCTGACAGGGCGGCAGTCAACCTGGCTGAAAAAATCCGTGAGAAACGTGAGCTTGAAATAATTGCAGGTCTCTATGGACTCACCTCCGAGGGAAAGCCCCAGACACTTCTTGAATACTTTACGCAGTTTTCAGAAGCGCACGAAGAAACACAGGCATACAAGGTCATTCCCTATCTTGAAAAGTTTGACGGAGGGCGCATTTACTTAAAGGATGTGTCTCCCATCTGGTTTGAAAACTTTGTGGACCGCATGAAAAAAGATTCGGGACTCTCCCCTGCAACACAGGAACGCTATTCCTGCAAGGTCCGCCAGTGCCTTAAAAAAGCCCTGCGTGAAGGACTTATTGCACGTGATCCCTCTCTGGGTGTCCGTCATATAAACGTACCAGACAGCGGAAAAGAATTCCTTACTGCAGATGAACTAAAGCGCATGGTAAGCACGGAGTTTTATTTTCCGCAGACTGACAGAAAGGTTCAGGATGAAATAAGGCGTGCCTTTCTTTTTGGATGCATTACCGGCTTCCGTGTGAGCGACATCATGCAGCTGGAATGGAAACACATAGACAGGGAAAAAAGACAGATTGCAAAACGCCAGCAGAAAACAAAGCGCATTGTTTATGTTCCGCTTAACGAGGATGCAGAAGCACTGATGGGTTCAGGTGAAAATAACGAAGGGCTTGTCTTCCCTCTCATTCAGAAAAACAGAAGGGCTGGAGACAGATACCTGAAAAAATGGGCGGAGGCTGCAGGCATTGTAAAGAACGTAAGCTGGCACACTGCCCGCCACACTGAGGCAACCCTGCTTATAGAGAGCGGCGCAGACCTTTACACCGTGCAGCGCCTTTTAGGTCACTCAAAGATTCAGACCACAATGCAGTATGCGGTTGTGAGCGACAGAAAG
>JAEEKM010000369.1 GCA_016282455.1 Treponema sp.
TCCCTTCTGGGGCTTTCTCTTCTTGTTGAAGGGGAAGATTTTAAGTGCGGTTACAAGGGTTCCCTTTCCATGAAGGAACTTCCGTCTCTTGCAGAAAGTGAGGGCTTTAGTCTTGTAACTGTGCCGGATGTTACGGTTTCAGGAATAAGGGTTTCGTCTTCTTCCGTAAGGCAGAGCGTTATGGAAGGAAATATGACTCTTGCAAAAGAAATGCTTCTTCGGCCTTTTTCGCTGGACCTTTCTGCTATTGAATGGACTTTGTGTAAAAAAACTCAAGAAGATGAACTGTGGTTTTGGGCTGACACGGAGAAAGGTGATTTTTCTCAGGTGCTTCCTAAAAACGGGCAGTATGAGGTACAGGTAACTTTGTCCGGCAGTGGGGCTTCTGAAGATTCGGTGGAATTGAAAGAGGTTTCCTGCAGTGCAATACGTTCTTTGTGTAGGGTAGAAGGTAAAAAACTTTATCTTCTTCTTCCGACTCAGGGAATGTCTTTGCGCGTAAGGACATTGAATTTTATTTAAGGAGCGTAAGTTATGGCACTTACCAAAGAAACAACCGCGTCTATCGTGGCTAAGTTCGGTGCAAATGCATCTGACACCGGAAACACAAAAGTTCAGATTGCACTTCTCACAGAGCGCATTAAGGAACTCACCGATCACTGCAAGCAGTTCCCCAAGGACACTGGAGCTTCTCGTGGTCTTCTCAAAGTAGTTGGACAGAGACGCAAGATGCTTAAGTATCTCCAGCGCACAGATTTGGAAGGATACCGCGCACTTATTAAGGAGCTTGGAATCCGTAAGTAAGCGTTAAAATGGCAGCGGTTCTGCTTTGAGTAAAACCAGGGCAGGACAGGCTGCTGTTTTTATTTCAGGTAGGTTCCGTTTTTTTTCAGGACGGAATTATTATTTACAAAGCATTGGCTGTTTTTTTACAGGCGGGAATATATCCTTACCATTGTGGGGCTTTGTCTGAATAAGCGGTTGAGTTTTTATTCGACCTTTTATTCAGATACAGCCTTGGTAAGGAAGGCCTAAAAGACAGACCGGCTTAAAGAAGGAAACGATGGTACAGAGAGTAACACGTAAAGTTGGCGACCAGGAAATCATCCTGGAAACCGGAAAAATTGGCAAGCAGGCCAATGGTTGTGTCTACGCCCAGGTGGGTGGCACAGTTGTGATTGCAACAGTTTGTGCTTCAAGTGAAGTTCGTGAGGGACTTGATTTTGTTCCCGTAACTGTTGACTATAATGAAAAATTCTATGCTGCCGGAAAAATCCCCGGTGGTTTTGTTAAGCGCGAAGGACGCCCCAAGGACAAGGAAATTCTTGTTAGCCGCCTTATTGACCGCCCCATGCGTCCTCTTTTCCACAAGGAGTTTGGACGTGAACTTCAGGTTGTTCCTACCTGTGTTTCTATTGACGGTGTGAATCCTCCTGACATTCTTGCAGTGATTGCATCTTCTGCAGCAGTTACAATTTCTGACATTCCATTTGATGGTCCTGTTGCAGGCTGCCGCGTTGCATACATCAACGGGGAGTATGTGATTAACCCCACTTACGCCCAGCAGGAAAAAGCAGAACTTGAGATTGTGGTTGCCGGTACAAAAGACGGATTTACCATGGTTGAAGGCGGTGCAAACGAAGCAACCGAAGAAGTAATGCTTGGTGCTCTTGAAAAAGCTCAGGGCTTTATTACAGATATGTGTCTCCTTCAGGAAGAACTTCAGAAACTTGCAGGAAAGGAAAAACTTCCTCTTGCACCACTCAACGTTAAGCTTGAGAACGCAGAGGCAATTGAAGCTGAGGCTACACCACTCATGCAGGAAGCCTGTTTCCAGAAGGGCAAGATGACCCGTGGAAATGCAGTTAAGGCTGTTAAAAAACAGATTGCAGAAAAATATGCAGAACAGCTTGCTGACGAGACACAGAAAAAACTTTTCGATGCTCTCTTTGATGACATCCAGTACCGCCTCCTCCGCAAGAGCATTCTTGAGAAGGGACTTCGCATTGACGGACGCGGAACAGAAGATATCCGCCCCATCACCTGTGAAATCAACGTACTCCCACGTCCTCACGGAAGCGCTCTCTTTACACGCGGTGAGACCCAGTCTCTTGCAGTTACCACTCTTGGAACAAGCATGGACGAACAGGTTTATGATGACATTGAAGGAGATAGAAGCGAGAACTTCATCCTCCATTACAACTTCCCCCCATACTCTGTTGGTGAAGTAGGAAAACTTACAACAGGCCGCCGTGAAATTGGTCACGGAAACCTTGCACGCCGTTCACTTGCCCCAATGATTCCAAGCCGCGAAGAGTTCCCTTACACAATCCGCGTTGTTTCAGAAATCATGGAATCTAACGGTTCTTCAAGCCAGGCTTCTACTTGTGGTGGTTGTCTTTCACTCCTTGCAGCCGGTGTTCCAATGAAGAAGATGGTGGCAGGTATTGCCATGGGTCTTATCACAGAAGGAGATGAGACCAACCCATACAAGAAGTATGCAATTCTTTCTGATATTCTTGGAGAAGAAGATCACCTCGGAGACATGGACTTTAAGGTAGCAGGTACCCGCGACGGTATTACCGGTTTCCAGATGGACATTAAGATTGCAGGTGTAAGCATGGACATCATGCGCAAGGCTCTTGACCAGGCAAAACGTGGCCGCAACCACATCCTTGACATCATGGAGCAGTGCATTTCCAAGCCACAGGCAGTTTCTGCATTTGCACCAAAAATCGACAGCCTCAAGATTCCTGTTGACAAGATTGGCGCTCTCATCGGACCCGGCGGAAAGAACATTAAGGCTCTCTGCCAGCAGTACAGCGTTAAGATTGACACTGGAGAAGACGGAACCGTTACAATCTTCGGTGCAAACGGAAAGAACACAGAAGCTGCAAAAGCAGCAGTTCGTGCAATCTGCGAAGATCCGGAGCCAGGCACAATCTACAACGGAACAGTTAAACGCGTTATGGACTACGGTGCATTCATTGAGATCCTTCCTGGTAAAGAAGGTCTCTGCCACATTTCAAAACTTTCACGCCAGAGAGTGGAGAAGGTGTCTGATGTACTCAAAGAAGGACAGACAATCCCCGTTAAACTTCTTGAAGTGGACAAAATGGGCCGCCTGAACCTCTCTTACATTGACGCAATTGAAGAGCAGAAAAAATAATTAGTTTGTAAAAACTAAGCAAAGGCTGTGTGGGGCACAAATATGTACTCCATGCAGTCTTTTTTTTTAAACTATCATAACATGACACTTTTCCTCACTATAATTAAATGGTACATTGGAGGAAAATCATGTTTAGAAGAAACCGAAACAGATCTTACGGAAGAAACTCAGCAGTCACTTACACAGGCTGTGAACCTTATTCAATCTGCTATTATCTCTATTGTCTGTGCGAAAACAGAAATAATAATGACCTTTTAACTGACCCCGACCCCATAAATATGTTTTTTTTCTGTGCGGAAAAACTTAAGCTTGAAGACAGACTGAAAGCAATTCTGGAAAAAGAAATTATTAATCTGGAAAAATTAAATCTTCTTAAACTTCTCCCGGAAGACTCAAAAACCGAAAGAGACTGTTTTGACTATTGTTCGATTCCCTATAAATACGAACAGGATAAAATGGTTGACAGGGAACTGAGAAACTATGACAGAAGCAGTGACTTTTTAATAAATTTTGTGAGGGTACTGCTCCTTAATGAAAAGCCTGTTTTCTCAAAACTCATCAATTCAGTTGTTTTTTCTACAGATCCAGACTGCTCTCTTAATGCTCCGTTTAAACTTTCAAAAAAAGTTAAGAAAGCAATATTTGATATTTCCAAAACCAGATTCCTTGTGAATGACCTTAATATGTCGGAAGATGAAGCCCGTTACCTTCTTCTTACATGCCGCTTTGAAACAATTCCTTATTTGAGGAATATTAAATGCAGCTTTGATTCTGAGTATTATTCACAGCTTCCAAAAATGCTGGACATTTCAAAAAAGGAACTCTCCTGTCTCTTAAAAAATGAGGGTAAAATAAAGACGTTTGGTTTTATTGACAGCGACGGAGATTACAATGAAAGTCTTATTGAATGCATTGAAGCTTCAAGCATTGAACCCTATTTTAACGATGTCCTCAAAGTCTATAATACACTGGATGCCTATAACCTCGATACTTTTTCTGTCAAAGAAGAATGTCTTGAAGTATGCACAAATCTTCTGAACGGGAATAATCCTGTTTCCATTTTGTTTTACGGCAAACCTGGAAGCGGAAAAACAGAACTTGCAAAGGCTCTCTGTAAGAAAACTGGAAAGAGAGTGTATGTGTTTAAAAATGAAGCAGAAGCATCAGGTAATGACGGACAGCTTCTCGGACGCCTTGTCTGTCTTCTTTCCATGGAAAGAAAAGATTCTGTTCTGATTGTGGATGAAGCAGATACTCTTTTAAAAACAATTGATAACGGGTTCTTTGGTGCTGTACCAAGTAAGACTAAGGGAACTGTAAACAAGATGCTTGAAAATAATAAAGACAAAGTCATCTACATAATCAATCATACATCTCAGCTGGATGAATCAACCTTAAGAAGATTTACTTTCAGCATTAAGTTTGATTCCATGTCTCCCTCTCAGCTTCGGTCAATTGCCAAAACAAAAATTGAGCCTCTTGGACTTTCTGAAAATGTAAACACACAAATTGTTTCTATGCTGGATAAATATCATCTTACAGGACAGAGCGTAGAAAATATTGTAAAGACCATTGAAGGAATGGAATGCAGGGATGACGAAAATCTTTTAAAGACTGTACAGGTTGTAATGAAAGAAAACTCACTTCTCTTAAACGGTCAGGCAAAGATGCGTGAAAGTGTAAAAGCAGAATACGACCCGACTGTTCTTAACGCAAGCACAAGTCCTTTAGAAATTGTAGAGATGGTTCAAAATGCAGAAGAGTTTGCAGAAAAAAACAGGGGCTGTGAAAATGGAATACGAATTCTTTTTTACGGCTTAAGCGGTACTGGAAAAACAGAACTTGCCCGTTACATTTCAGAAAAACTTGGAAAGTCATTGTTGCTAAAAAGAGCCAGTGATATCCTGGGAATGTATGTGGGGCAGAACGAAAAAAATCTCCGTGATGCATTTACGGAAGCAGAAAACACAAATTCAATTTTACTTTTTGATGAAGCGGACTCCTTCTTTTCTGACAGAAAAAATGCAAAGGCCAGCTGGGAACGCACTTTGGTAAATGAGTTTTTAACCCAGATGGAAGAGTTCTCCGGTATCCTCATCTGCACGACAAACCTCCGTAAGATTATGGACCCCGCCA
>JAEEKM010000033.1 GCA_016282455.1 Treponema sp.
CTTCTTGCTCCAGAGGACGAAAGTGTTTTAAAACAGTTTGCAGGAATTCTTCTTACCGCAGAAAAAATGAATGCCGCAAGCCAGCGCATAAAAAAAGCCTTTGATAAAAATCCTGATGACGTGGAAACCCTGAATCTTCTTGGTCAGTATTACATTTGCACCGGTGATGAACAGAAAGCAAAAGGCTGTTTTAAAAAGATTGACGCAATTGATCCAACCTACACCGCACACTTCCGCGATGGTGGAAAAAGATACAAGCAGATTGGAGATGCAAAAAAAGCAGAAGAATTTCTTTCCTCCTACACTCAGAAAAATCCGGGCGACACCCTTGCCCTTACACTTCTTGCTTCCGTTTATGAAAGTCAGAATAAATTTGCGGATGCATTAAAGTGCTACAAGCAACTTTCTGATACCGACAGTGAGAATGTTGCTTCAAAGACAGGAATACAGAGACTTAACAAAAAAATCCTTTCTGCAAATTCCTCAATTCCACCCGAAGATATTGATTTAACTACTCTCTTAAATGACTCCGGTGACGTGGACTTTGATATAGACATTGCCCCTTCCTTTGCACCTGCCGAAGATGATGACCTTGCCATGCCGCTTCCTGAAACAGAAACTGCCATTGCTCCTGTGGAAGAAAACATGGAACTTAACGAAGAGAAAGCCGCAGATGAATTAAATGAACTTCTGGATGAAAAACCAAAAGAAGATTTTATGGATGCCGCTGATTTTAACGATGACAGTGTAGATGCACTTGATCCGGATCAGCTGGACCAGGAAGAGGAAGAGATTAATTCTTCCCGTGAAGGAAATGATCTGGAAAGTCTTGCCGACAGTGACATTGATGATGACTCAATTGAAAATGCACTCGACGACTTTATGCTTGCCAACAGCGACAACAGTGTAGCTTCAGAAAACTCTCCGCTTGAAGATGACATGGACATTGGTTTTGAAGACGAGGAGATTGAACAGGATGACTCAAGTCCTGTAACGGAAATTGCTCCCTTTGAAGATGAACCTGTGGCAGAAGAAATTCCTCCTGTTGAAGAAGAAGAGTTGATGGATGGTTTTGACACTCCCATTAAGCCAATGCCTGAAGCCGAGCCTGCAAAAGAGGTTCCCGCTGTGGAAGAAGAGCCTTATGAAACTCCTCTCGTTACAGAGGAAAAAGAAGAAGCCTCTCCTGAAGAAACTCCTGTTCCAGAAATGGAAAGTGCACCTGTAGAAGAAAGCATTCCTCTTGAAAACGAAGAGGAAGTAATTCCAGAAATGGAAAGCGTACCAGAAATGGAAAGTGTACCTGAAATGGAAAGTGCACCGGTAGAAGAAAGCATTCCTCTTGAAAAAGAAGAGGACCTCATTCCGGAAGAAATTAGCCCTGTAGAAGAAGAACTTATTTCTGAAGAAGCCGCACCTGCAGAAGAAAGCATCCCTCTTGAAAAAGAAGACGTTTTCCTTTCAGAACCGGAAGTAGAAAATCTTCCTGCATCTCCCGTAACAAAAGCTCCACTTGAAGAAATAAAACTTGAGAGTGAAGGCGAAGTAGAAAAAGAGACTGCAGTTGAGTTTGAAGAACCCCTCTTTGAAGACCAGTCTTCCCTTGAGGCATACAGACTTTTTACAAAACTAAAAGATTTGTGTCAGTATCTTCCGGAAGAAGTACAGAAGGATTTTTCAGACAGCGGAAAAAAACTCCAGCTTGATTATGTAATTTCAAGACTCTCCGGACGTGACGGACTTTTAAAAACTGCCGCCACCCTAAGAACCCTTAATGACGACACAGACGAAGTTCCCGAAAGCGGACTTACCCTTGTGAAAAAAGTTTTCCAGGAAATGCTTCCCTATGTAAGAAGCCTTCCTCAGGCAGATACAGCCCAGGCCCTGGAAAAAGAAATCAATCTTGTGCTGGAAAGATTACAGGCGGAAAATCTTTGAGTTTGTAAGAAACTCGTTTCCACTTTCTGTAATAAGGACGTCGTTTTCAAGGCGGCATCCACCCAGCCTGGGGTCGTAAAGCCCCGGTTCCAGAGTGACAATGTTTCCCGGCTCAAAGAGAGTGTCCTCTTTAGCCCGCCAGGAGACAAAAGGCGCTTCATGAATTTCAAGACCAGTTCCGTGCCCCAGACCATGGGGCATTTTTTTTCCTGCTTCTTTAAAAATCTCATCCGCCTTATTTGCCGCATCCTTAACCCTTTTTCCGGGAAGATAAAGTTTTCTGCATTCTTCCACTGCTTTTTCCACAAGATCCAGAACTTCCGTCTGTTCTGCGCTCAAAGGCCCCCGTGCAATGGTAATAGTGCAGTCGCTTGCATATCCCTCGTAGCAAACCCCGTAGTCCAGAATGGAAAGTCCCTTTGTTCCCCAGGGCTCAGAGGTATAGCCCGGGAAAGCATGTATGGCATGGCTTCGTGATGGACCTGCCGCAAGTGTGTCAAAACTGGTTCTCTCGCAGCCTTCTTCCCTCAGTCTTTTTTCAATAAAGAGCGCCACGTCACTTTCTGTTTTAAAAGCACCCGAGTTAAGAAAGTTTACAATGTCATCTGTCATGCGGCTTGTAATTTCACAGGCCTTACGGGTACAGGCAATTTCATATTCATCTTTTACAGAACGGTTATTTATCACAAACTGATGAAGAGAATCTTTTTTGCAGACAAGTTCCCAGTCAGGGAGCGCTTCTTTAAAAGTTGCAAAGTCAAGGTAAGTGGTGCTTTCCGGCAGGACAAGTTTTCCGCCCTTTGCAAGTTCTTTTTTTAGAATTTCTTTTGCGGCAGTAAACTCACTGTTTGTAAAATTTGTGTAGGGGATCACTTCGTCTGCAAAGGCACGTTCGTTTGCAAGGTTAATGTCCCAGGGAGAGAGAATGGTTTTTCCTGCGGCAGTAATTATGAGAACTGCGTCGGTGGGATGTCCTGTAAGGTAACGCAGGGCAGGTTCCCTTTTGTCTTCGCTGTCGTGAAAAAATACTGCATCAATATTATGTTCGTTCAGGTAAGAAACAATTTTATCTACCCGTCTTCTGTAAATTTCTTTCAGGTTAAAGTTTGCGCTCATGCTTCTTTCCTCCTTGTGAATTTATCTGTAAGAGTTTTTAGTACAGGATCTTTTGTAAGTGCCATGAGGGTAATTCCAATCGCTCCAAATAAAAGTGCGGTGAGTAAAAGGGGAAGTCCCTGTGAAAGAAGTCTGTTGTGGCCTTCAAGAAGTGCTATGAGTCTGGGCCTTAAAAAATAAACCGGCAGTGCTGCAATAAGGGAGAAGACAATCATTCTTAATGAATAAAGAAGGGATGAACGGACAACGCTTCCAACTTCTATTGTAGGTGTGCGGCGTAAAAAAATAAAAAGAACTACCATGTTCACAATGCTTGCAACAGTAAGGGCAAGTGCAATGCCTTTACCGCCCATGGGTTTTATGAGAAGGCTTGCAAGAAGAATGTTCACTGCAAAGTTTATGAGGCCTGCAATGGTGGGGCTTTTTGTGTTCTGCTGTGCATAAAAGGCAGGTGCAATGATTCTGTTCACTGCAATAAAGAATAGTCCTGCTATGTGAAAGTTAAAAACTTCTTCCGTCATCTTGATTGAGTTTGCATCAAACTTTCCGCTTGCAAAAACCAGGGTGATGATGTTTTCTCCCATAACAAGGGAATAGAAGGTAATGGGAATTGCAATCAGTGCCATGATTCTTATTGACTGGGTGAGCAGGGAGTTAAACTTGCTCCACTCATCTTTTTTTGCATAGCCTGTAAGGTCAGGAAGAATTACTGTTCCGATTGTAACTGCGCAGATTCCAAGAATGAGTTCCTGTAAGCGCAGGGAATACTGCAAACTGGAAACAACTCCTTCGCCTGCCCGTGTGGCAAGAGCAGAACTTACAATGTCATTTAACTGATAGCCTGCCATGCCGATGATTGTGGGACCTACGAGGGCGAGCACTTTTTTTGTTCCGGGATTTGTAAAGGCGTTTTTAAGGCTTGTAAAGGCAACCTTCCATTTTAGTTTTAATACAAAGGGCAGCTGGAAAAGAGCCTGTATACTTCCGCCGGAGATTACACCGATTGCCATTGCACGGGCGGGGTTTGCAGTGTGGGGGGCAAGAATGTAAGTTGCGGCAATAACGATCGAGTTAAAGAGAATGGGGGTAAAACCCGAAGGAGAAAATATTCTGTGGGCGTTAAGAATTCCCTGAAAAAGTGCGGCGACTGAAATGACCACAAGATAGGGGAACATTATTCTTGTAAGAACAGCCGCTTCCTTCATGGCAAGGGCATCGCTTGATTTGTAAAAGATGCGTAGAATGTAGGGAGTAAAAATCATTCCCAGGGTAACAAAACATACCGTAAGAAAAGTTACAAGGGTGAAGGTTGAGTTTATGAAAAGCTGGGTTCTCTCTTTGTTTTCGTCACTGTCCCCTTCTTCCATATAACCTTTGAAAGTCGGAATGAATGCAACGGAAACGGAGTTCTCTGCAAACAGGCGGCGGAATAAATTGGGAATCATGAATGCAATGCCGAATGCATCTGAATAGGAGGAGGTTCCCAAAAACTTTGCTTTTGTCATTTCCCTTATCAAACCAAGAATGCGGGAAAAAAGTGTGAGCACAGAAAGGGAAAGTCCCTTTGCCAAAAGAGAACGTTTTTTTGCCATGGGCTAATTTTAATGCGCTTTTACTTTTCTTTCAATAAGTAGATTTGTGGTCTTATTTTGCAAAAGAGTCGTTGAGCTGTTTCTGAAGATCCTGTTCAAGAACAAAACGAATGAAGTGGTCTTCCAGTGTTTTCTTTGGTCCGTCAAGATGAAGTCTCTGGCGGGCACGGGCATTGTCACGGCGCACTGTGTAAAGGAGGTAGAAGTCGCGGTAGTCAAGGCTGATGTCTGTTTTTACACGCTCTCCAAGATAGGTTCCCACTTCGTCACGACCTATTGCCTTTACGCCCTGAGTTTGAAGAATGTGCCTTAAGCGGAGAATCTGCTCGTAGGAAATGCCGAACAAAAACTCTTCCATGGCTCTGGAAACTTCACTGTCACCAAGTTTTGCCTTTATGAACTGAGTCCACTGTTCACCCATCTGAATGCTCACAAGAAGAAGTTCACTTGTTCCCATCATTGTTCCAAAAGCAGGAGCAAGGGTACGGCGGGCAGACCATACGGACTGGAGAACCGGTGCAATGTCAGAAATAGTCTGGTCAGAACGGTGTTCCCAAAGAATGATAAGGGAGGTTGCAAGCTGACGCCTAAGTTCGCGGGGAAGATTTTTGTCGCGGATAAGGTTTAAGTAAACGTCTTCTGCCATGAGGGTAAACATCATTGAAACCGTTTCGTCAGCATAAGCCTTTATTTCTTTTTCATCCATGTGGGCATAGTCTCGGGCAAGCTTTGACATGGAATAGAAAGTGTGGATTTTTGCCACAAGAAAGCCTTTGCCCAGAATTGCCTTTGACGGCATGTGAAGGGTTGTATCACCGTCTTCCGTGTAAGACATGATGCTTTCTACAAGTGCTTCAGGTGTACGCACGGAAGATGTGAGGTTTTGTTTTTCAAGCAGGGAAGGGAACTGAGCAATTGACTTTGCCAGGGCGGAAATGTCCCTCAGTCTGTTTTCAATGCGTTCAATTCTTTCGGGGGCGTTTTTGTGGAGACTGTCTAAAAGTTTTTTGACAAGGGTTTCCTGATGCTTTGTAAGAACGACAATGCCTGTCTGCACTTCGTCCCTTTTCAGGTCTTCCGCATCAAAGAATGTGTCTATGCTTATGTTCTCAAACTGTAAATTCAAGTTTTCCATAGCCTTTACCAGTTCCAATTACTCAGTATAACACAATCACGCTTAAAATCAACTATCAGAAGTAGGTGCGCAGGATAATTCCCTGATCGTAATTTCCGAAGCCCTTGCCAAAGATGTTCATGCCGCCCATGTGCTCGGCATCTTCTTTAACTCCAACACGGACTCTTATGGAATGATGTTCGCTGATTTTTAAGTCTTCAAGTGTGACGTTGGAAATTTTCACTCCGTCAATGAAGGTTCCCTTGTCTGTAACGGTCCAGTGTTTTAAAAGCCCGTACTGACTTCCTTCAAGTTTCCACCAGAGGGGAGTGTATTTACCGCGCTTGTCACCGTAGTCGCCGGGGCAAACCCAGGTTCCGATTTCTGTTTTGTTTACCCACATGGTAATGTCGCTTGGCCAGTTAACGTTTGTTCCGGGAGTTTCACTTGAAAGTTCAAGGCTCACTTCCAGTTTTGTTACGGTTTTTTCTTCGTACTTTGTGTTGTTTGGGAATTTGTATTCAACGCTTCCTGATCCGCACCACAAAAGTCCTGCCTTCATGCGCTCCGGGTTAAGGAAACTGTCGGGAAAGTCAAGAAAGCCGATTATGTGCTCTGTAGAACAAAGTCCGCAGGGGGCAGTGACGGTGTAGTCTGTAAAAATACCGATTGGCATTTCTACTTCTATAAAGTCTTCCGTTGTGTTCTGTTTTTCCGGGAACTGAACCAGCAGTTCTCTGAACGAAGGGCGGCATACCTTCTGATTTCATTTTGTTGCTTTTACAGACTCTGTAACAATGAGTACTGCTTCCTCAAGAATGGAAATGTGGGTGGCCACTGTTGACTGGGGAAGGTTGAGGGCGTCGGCAATTTCATTGATGTTGAGGGTCTTGTCGCGCAAAAGATTAAGCATCTGGATTCTTGGTTCTGATGCCAGTGCCTTAAGTTTGTTCATATCCTCAATGGGGTTAATGACCATTGTGGATTCTACATCTGAACTGTTTGTATTCTCCATTTATTTCCTCTCCACCGTTTTGTATCAAACTAAGTCGATATACTATCACATATACGACTCTTAAAAAAGGGGTGCCTGTAATGTTTTCGTGTCACTTTTTTACACATCGCATACAGGCATCCCCCGAAAAAGGAGGCTACAGGGCATTTGGAAAAAACTGCTTTGTGCATTTTTTCAGATGCGTCTGCAAAAAACACGGGGCAAGTGAAAACTCATGTAAGTTTCCATTGGCAGCCTGCCCCGAATGTTCCTGATTGAACCCTTATTTCTGGAGTTCCAGAATTGTAAGGGAGTTTGCTTTAACGGTGTACATAAAGTCTGAACTTACACCATTAACTGTTTCCGTTACGGGAGCAACCTGTTTGGGTCTGCGGAAACTGTTTTCATCATCTGCTGCTCCGGAGAGGATTGTTGCTTTTCCACTTCCCTTGAGGGCTGGGGCAGAAGCGAGATTGATTCTTACGCTCTGGTTTGTTCCGGTTACGTTTACAATCTTTACGATGATTTTTCCGTCACTGGTTTCTCCAACGTGAGCGTAGATGGGATCAAAGTTCATGGTGTCCTTAAACTCGTGCATAAGGGTTCCGTCAAGGTAGCACTTGTATTCTTCTCCGCGAACTTCGATTTTAATTTTGTAGAACTTTCCGTTTGCAAGGTTAACTGGCTTCGAGTCACCGATTACACTGCGGCCTGTGAGTGCGCCTTTTTCAAC
>JAEEKM010000002.1 GCA_016282455.1 Treponema sp.
AGCTTAATTAAAGCACCGGCTGTCACCTTTCAAAACATGAGGGTCTGCGAACATCCCCGCTTTCCGGGGTTTCGCTTCCGCTTCATTGCTGCGCAACCGCTTCGCGGCCCCTCCAATCGGGCGTAAGTTTATTTAATATGACCATAAAAGAAGCACGCACTTATGGAAGTAACATTCTCTCATCGGTAGAGGGCAAAAAAAAATCCCTCACTCCATCCCTGGACACAGACGTGCTTCTTGAGCACCTTCTCTCCTGCGACAAGACTCACCTTCTCTTCCACGGAGAAAAAGAACTCAGCAAAGAAGAGGAAGCCTCTTTTAAAGAAGCCCTAAACAAACGCTGCACGGGTCTGCCGGTAGCATACATTACAGGTCACAAAGAATTTTTCGGCTACGATTTTCTGGTAAACCCTTCCACCCTCATTCCAAAACCAGACACAGAACTTTTAGTTGAACTTGCCATAAAAGAAATAGAAAACCGGGCCGCCCTCATTCCCATGCCCCCCATTACAATCTGCGACATGTGTACGGGAACCGGCTGTGTGGGTTTAAGCATCATCCGCTACTGTGCAGATGAAGAAATCGTAAGTCCCCAGTTCATTCCAAGCCTCACCCTCTGCGACTTAAGTCAGGAAGCACTTAACCTTGCAAGAGAAAACGCCCGCATTCTTTTAAAGCCAATAAAAACTGCCTCTTACAGTTTCATAAGAACAAATCTCTTTGAAGAAACCTGCGGCAAGTTTGACATAATAGTTTCAAACCCGCCCTATGTTCCTGCAAAAGAAACCATGGAACTCTTACAGGACGGAAGAGCCGAACCCATTCTTGCCCTGAACGGAGACGTAGAAAACGACGGAAGTCTTTCTTCCACAAGAGACGGTCTTTCCCTCATGCGCCGCTTAATTCCACAGGCCTACCAGCACCTTAACACAGGCGGAATGCTTTTTGTAGAAAGCGGAGAATACAACGCAAAAGAGACCGCAGAACTATTTTTACAAAACGGCTTTACGCAGGTAAAAACCTTTAACGACCTTTCAAACCAGCCACGGGTTACCTGCGGCATAAAAGAAAAAACAGACGACACAGGCTTTGACAATCCTTCTTCTATGTAATAAAATGCCCTCATGGGAAGCGAATACCAGAACCAGGACGAAAACGCTAACTTCAAGTCTCTCGTACAGGGAATAAGCCAGGACGAACGGCAAATTCTCCTTGGTAAAATTCAAAAAGAGAACCAGAGCGCAGGTGCCTCAGAAAGTTTTTCTTCTTCCCAGACCAGTTTCAACACTAGCGAACACATGCAGTCACTGAGGGTAAAATTAAATCAGGAACCCCTCCTGCATAAATTCATTCTCTGGCTTAAAGCACTTTTTACCAGCAGTTCAGTTGAGGAAGTTTACAACAAATCCCTTCTCACCCTCATTGCAAGAGAAATAGACAAAAACAATCCTGGTCTCATTGACACACCCACTCATTCTTTTACTTCAATTTTCTTTGACATGCTCACACCGCTTAAAGCTGCCCAGTCACTCTTTGAGCCAATCATAAATGAATACGCACTTAAACCAAATGCTTTTTTCATCACACTCGGCAGTCTTGTAATGCCCTATCTTCATGACCAGATAAAAAAAGAAGCTGACCCCTATATCTACCCGACAGACAAAGAACTGTCAAAAGAAACAAGAGGAAACCTCATTCACAAAATGAATGCAATAATAGATTCCATTCCCGCAGATGCAAAGGCAGAAATGTACAATGCAGTAAAATACATGGAGTGGATGAAGCAGTTCTGTAATCTGGATTTTTCAAGACTCTTAATGAATTTTGGAAACGGGGAAGACGGAAAAAGCTGTCCTTACATTCAGTTACGAAGTGACTTTGCAAACGTAGCAAATGTTCTTAGCGGACACCGTTCCTACACAGAGGCACTTCTCATTGCCGCACACCAGTTTTCGGAGCAGGAAAGAGTGTATGAGCTGATGGGTAAAAATCAGCCCCTCCGTGCAGACTTTATAGAAAAAGCCTCTGCAGAACTTTCTCTGGTTACCTCTTTCATAGATGATGTTCCCATGGAAAATCTTGCAAAACTTGTTTACCACGACAGCCAGTACACTGTAACCCCAACAGGCGGTGGTGAAGACTGGTTCTCCCGTTACAAGGCCCAATGGAAAGTTCTTTTTGACAAACGCTGGGAAAGCTGGAACAGAGACCTTAAGAAAAATCAGATACGGCAGAAGATAGAAAATTATTTTAACATGCGCACGATTCCTGTTTTCAAACACAGGCCATGGACACAGCTCTGGGGTGGAGTTCAGTTCCGTTACGAACTTACACTGGGCTTCCTGGCATTTTTCTTTACAACCCAGTACGAAGAATGCAAGCGCGTTTTAAAAACCGTTGCACTCGAAGGTGATTTTTCAATTAAAGAAAACCGAATGGAGTTTACAGACATCATCAACTCCTTTGATGAAATTGCAGACAACCTTGAAATGCTGGAAGAACAGCTTTCTTCAGGCGGAGAATACGGACACGAATTTGAACTTTGCGACAGCAGGGGAATTGCAAGTCAGACTGCGAATGTGAGGGCAAAAGAACTCATGTCAGAACTGGAAGACAGAACACAGAAAATGCTTAACAGTTTTGGAAAATCCTGCCGTGTACTTGAAAGCCTTATGTGCGGTATTCTGTCTGAAAAAATTACAGCCTACTACGGACCTCTTTTGAATCTTGTAAAAATTGCAGGAAGAGGAAACAAAAAGTTCCTTGAAGAACTTCACTCCACCCGTTACACTTTTGAACACGCATTTGAAATATCAAAAGAACTAGAGGCACTTGACCTGCCTGTTTCGTGAGGCACTCATGGAAGAAAAAACATTTGTAACAGGAAACTTTTACGAAGACTCACTCCCCCTTCACAAAAGCAGGGCACCAGTCTGGGGCATGAGCCTTAAACTTGCAGGAAACATGCGTTTCAGGTGGAATGAAACCAATCCCGTAAGGGCAGACTTTCTAAAAAAACTTGCAGAAGAAAACGGAAGTCACAAAGACATTGCCGCCCTTGAACTTGTACACTCGCAGAAAGTTTTTGCAATAGACAGCATTGAAGAATTAGACGGAAGACAGGGAGACGGAATCATCACCCGGAACAAAAATATTATTCCTGTTGTTACAGTGGCAGACTGCATGCCGATTTTTCTTTATGAACCTGAAAGCGGTGTGTTTGGCGCACTCCACTCCGGCTGGCGGGGAACAGGCATTGTACGAGAGGCAATAGAAAAAGCACATACCCTTTACGGCAGTGACCCTGAAAAATTCTGCGTAGTAATGGGACCCCACATTCATGAATGCTGCTATAAAGTAAACGAAGAAAGGGCTTCCTACTTCCGCGTAAACTTTACGCCAGCCTGTGTTACCCCAGACCATATAATCGGAAAGGGTGCAAACGCAGAAAGAAGATTTTCACTTTCCCTTGCAAAAGCAAATCTTTCCATTCTGAGTGAAATGGGAGTAAGGGACAGCAACATAGTCGTATGTAAAGACTGCACCTGCTGCAACAGTCAGTTCGGTTCCTTCCGCAGAGAAACATTTGGACTTCCGGACAGCATGAGTCTGGAAGAAAAACAAAAACATTTTACAGTTCAGGCCGCCTGGGTCAAATGGGACTAGAAAAAAAATAAATTCTTCTGCTATAATTAAATATCGCCCTGCGTATGCGGGGTAAATATTTACAAAATGGTTCTAACAAAAGAACCAAGGAGTTTTCTATGGCAAAACAGCAGAGAACATGGGGTATCTTCATCATCCAGCTGGCACTTGCAATCTATTTCGTTATCACAGGACTTTGCCTTGTGGCACCGAAACTCGGAAGAAACATTTCAGCATCTGAGATTGAAGCCCTTACACGCATCTTCAACAATGCAACAGTAACAACCATTGTTGATATGGTAATCGGAATTCTTCTTCTCGTTTGTGGTGCATGTTTCTGCATTAAGGCTTTTGGAATGGACCTCGGAAAGTTTGATGACTGCGTTAAGTACATCACCCTTATCGTATGGATCGTTGTAACTGTTGTTGCCCTCATCTACTACTTCAAGGACTTCAAGAACGGAAACGCCATGCACTGGTTCCTTTCACTTGCAAAGAACTGCCTTATCATTGGCGGAGTACTTACTGTGAAGAACGGAAAATAAAATCGCATCCTTGCGATTTTATTTTCTACGCGTTTGTTAAGGCATCGGAGTTTCAATCCGGTGCCTTTTTTATTTTAAACACTTATTTTTTTGAAAGGTTAGCACTTTTTAAAGACAAACGCTCAGTTTTCTTTTCATAAGTAACGAGGGTCCGTCTATTAAGTGCAATGTTCCTGGTCATTGAGGCTCTCGAAATGACCATTAACATAAAACACGGTGGTTTCGAGAGAACCTCAACCACCGATAATTTTTCTTTTCATAACTAACAAAGGGTCTGTCTGATAAGTGCAATGTTCCCGGTCATTGAGGCTCTCGAAATGACCATTAACATAAAACACAGTGGTTTCAAGAGAACCTCAACCACGCCTGAACTGGGTGTTGTAAAGTTCCGTATAAACTCCGCCTGCCTTTACAAGTTCCTCATGCACTCCGCGTTCAACAATCCGTCCGTCTTTTAAAACCAGTATTTCATCCGCCGCAAGAATGGTACTCAGTCTGTGGGCAATAAGAATAGAGGTTCTGCTTTCAATAAGCGGATCAATTGCATCCTGAATTTTCTTTTCACTAATAGAATCCAATGCAGAGGTGGCTTCATCAAAAATCAAAAGCGCAGGATCTTTTAATAGAACCCTGGCTATGGAAAGGCGCTGCTTTTCTCCGCCGGAAAGTTTCAGTCCCCTGTTACCCACAAAAGAATCAAATCCTTTTTCCTGAGAAGAAATAAAATCGTAAATATTTGCAGTCTTACAGGCTTCTATCAATTCACTTTCACTTGCATCAGGTTTAGCATAAAGAAGATTCTCCCTGATTGTTCCGTTAAAGAGATAAGTTTCCTGACTCACGATTCCAATATTTTTTCTAAGGTAAGAAAGGTCGAGTTTCCTTACATCCACACCGTCAAAACTAACACTGCCGGAAGAAACATCATACAGCCTTGGAATAAGATTTATGAGGGTACTCTTACCGCTTCCGGAAGGTCCCACAATGGCAACACAGTCACCTTCTTTTAGACTAAAACTTACATCATTTAAAATCTTTCTTTCAGGACTGTAAGAAAAATCTACATTCAAAAACTCCACCTGCCCCTTAGCTTCCTTTTCTGGAAGAAGAGCCGGCTCAGGATTTTCAATTTCAAGGGGCATATCATAATATTCAAAAATCCGCGTAAACATTGCCATGGAACGAATCCAGTCCACCTGAATGTTCAAAAGCTGATTCACAGGCCCGTACATCCTTCCCAAAAGGGCTACAAAAACAGTAATGTCTCCAACAGTAATCGTACTGTCCTTTTTCATAATAAGAAGTCCGCCCACAAGATAAAGCAGCATGGGACCTATGCTTGAAAAAGTAGAAAGCGCAACCCTGAACCAGCGTCCTGCCATGCCTTCCTTAATGTTGAGTTTTACCATGCGTTCATTAACACCCTTGTAACGCTCATACTCCACATCTTCTTTTCCAAAAAGTTTCACTAAAAGCTGTCCGCTCACAGAA
>JAEEKM010000034.1 GCA_016282455.1 Treponema sp.
AAGTTCATCAAAAAAATTCCAGGCAGTTTTGTGGTGATTGTTCTTGCCACAGTAGTAAGCCTCATCCTTGAAAAAACTGCGGGCCTTCACACAGACACCATAGGAACTTTTGCAGACGGAAGCCAGCACTTTGTAATTCCCAACACCCTTCCAAAACCTCAGCTTCCTTCCTTAAGCATTAAGACAATTACAACCCTTTTCCCCACAGCAATTTCCATTGCAGTTCTTGCGGCCATTGAGTCCCTTTTAAGTGCAGTTGTTGCAGACGGTATGATGGGAACAAAGCATGACTCCAACACGGAACTCATTGCCCAGGGTATTGCAAACATAGCATCTCCCCTCTTTGGAGGAATTCCCGCTACCGGTGCCATTGCCCGCACTGCCACAAACATTAAGAACGGAGGAAAAACTCCAGTAGCAGGTATCATTCATGCACTTACCCTTCTTATAATTCTTCTTTTTGCAGGTAAGTATGCCTCTTACATTCCCATGGCAGCTCTGGCGGCAGTTCTCATAAACGTTGCCTGGAACATGGCAGGTTTCCCCGCAATCCGTTCACTCCTTAAAGGACAAAAATCAGACATCTGCGTTTTCCTTGTTACTTTCCTTATTACAGTTTTCATTGACCTTACTGTTGCAATTGAAGTGGGACTTGGTTTTGCAGCCTTCTTCTTCATTAAGAAAATGATTGATCTGTCTGAAGTTCAGAACGAAAGGGATGTAATTACAGGCGGTATCAGAAAAGACCAGCCCGCAGAAAATCTTGACATTCCGGCAGACACCTTTGTTTATGAAATTGAAGGTCCCCTTTTCTTTGGTACCGTAAGAAAATTTGAACTTGCCACAGAAAGAGCCCAGTCAAACTGCAAGTATCTTGTTCTGCGCATGAGAAACACAATCTACCTTGACGCAGGTGGAATCCGTGCCCTTGAACAGTGTAAGGCAGCCTGTGACAGAAAGGGAATTACCATTGTCATAAGCGGCATTCACACTCAGCCCTATCTGCTTCTGGAAAAATCCGGCATGGCAGATAAAATTGGCAGAGAAAACATTTTTGAAAACATCACCCAGGCTTTGGACAGATGCCGTAACAAAGAACAGAATAAATAAGTTCTTTTGAGAAAGCCCCATTCTTTTGGTAACTTGTCAAAATCTGTTGAAAAATCACCCAAAAAGTGATATAATTCAGATAAAATATGACTAAAGTATCAGAAAATACAGTGGCTAAAGCCGCCGAAGTTAAAACCAAAGGAACCTCAGGTCAGAAGACTACGGTGCATGAACAGCAGCAGCGAGGCACTGTTGTCTTCCCCCTGCAGTACAACCTTTGCAATACGGTGAATAAAAACTACGATTTGTGGCTGCACTGGCACAACGAGTTTGAACTGATTCACGTGATTAGCGGAACTTACAATCTCTTCATTAACAATCACGACATTGCACTGGAAAAAGATGACCTCTGCTTCATTCCCGGAAAAACCGTTCACGGCGATTCACAGGACAAGGGCAAGGCTCTTTACGAAAGCATGGTCTTTGACATTGACATGCTGCGCCCCCACAGCTACACTCCGGATATTTTCATAAACGACATCATCACAAATACCATCACTCCGGTAAATCATATTTCTGCAAAAGACTATCCTGAAATCTGCGAAACGGCCCTTAAGTGTTTTGAAACGGTAAAGCTGCACCGCGACGGCTACGAACTCATTACTTCCGGTTACCTGCTCATGTTCCTTGGACAAATGCAGCACGCCCATCTGTTCTCTGAAAAGAAAATGCTTCCTGCCCACAAGAAGGCTCGTACTGAACAGCTTGAACAGGTGCTTACCCTTATCAGAAAAAATTACGACCAGGATTTAACCTTACAGCAGATGGCAGACATGGCGGGTCTTTCTTCAAAATACTTCTGCCGCATCTTCCGTGAGATGACTGACCGCTCTCCCATTGAATACCTTAACTGGTTCAGAATTAACCGTGCCTGCAACCTGCTTCGGGAAACTGACGACAAACTTCCTGACATTGCCTACAACTGCGGCTTTAATGATTTTTCTTACTTCATAAAAACTTTCCGCCGTTACAAGGGAATGACTCCGCTTAAGTACCGCAACTTTGACCCCCTTAAAAACGGATCCGTGAACAGCATTGGAGCAGAAGTTTCTGAAGGCTATCAGGTTGCAAACTCCATGAATAAAGAAGACTAAACACTAAAACAAGGAGCGCTTATGAAATTCAATTTTAAAAAAGCACTGGCAGTTTTTCTTTCACTTTCTTTCCTTACACTCTCTGTAAGTGCGGCCAGCATTAAGACTGGTTCCCCCGCTCCGGATTTTTCCCTTAAACTCACTGACGGCACAAACATTAAACTTTCCGACTACCGTGGCAAAGCAGTACTCCTGCATTTCTGGGCAACCTGGTGTCCTCCCTGCAGAATAGAACTTCCCGGCCTGGATGCTTTTGCAAAAAAAATTTCAAGCCAGGGAGAAGATGCAAAAATTGTTTTTCTTGCAGTATGCATTTCTGACACAGAAGAAAACAGGGCAGCATTTATGGAGGCAAACGCTTACACTTTCCCGGGCGGACTTGATGCCAGCGGAAAAAGTGCCCGTCTTTACAATGTAGCAGGCATTCCTACAAGCGTTCTCATTGATCCCGAAGGTAAAATTGAAAACATAAATGTCGGCATGATGACGGAAGAACAGCTTGCAGACTTTGTAAAAAATTATGCAGAATAAAAGCCGTCTTATTCTGGTTTCAATTCTTCTTGCGGCAGGGGCCACTCTTACCTTAACAGGAATTTTTCTCGGCGACCCCATGACCCTTTTTCAAAAAGCAGTTTTTGTCTGCCTGGAGTGCATGGGCCTTGGCTGAAAAAAATTCTTTCCTTCAAAAACACAGGCGAAAACTCATTCAGATTTTTTCCCTTTTAATTTACAATGCTGATGTTAAACATTTTTTTACAGGCGGCATTTCTTTTTCACAGGCAAAGAAAACTTGCGTGCCCGGCCTTAACTGCTATTCCTGCCCTGGTGCAATTGCTTCCTGTCCTTTAGGGGCAATTCAGACCAGTCTTGCAAACGGAAGATTTCCAGTTTTTGTTACAGGACTCCTGCTTCTCTTTGGAACTCTGCTTGGCCGCATGGTCTGTGCTTTTTTGTGCCCCGTGGGTTTAGTTCAGGAACTTTTATATAAAATCAAATCTCCAAAGATAAAAAAGACAAAAACAGTACTTGCCGTAACAAGAAAGCTAAGCCTTATAAAATATTTTCTGCTGATTTTTTTGTGCCTTGCCCTGCCCCTTATTTTCTTTCTTAAAGACGGAATTGGATCCCCCTTCTTCTGTTCCTGGTTCTGTCCTGCCGGAACTGCAGAAGCAGGCATTCCACTTGCACTTTTAGATGAAAACCTGCGGGAACTTCTGGGCCCCCATTTCTGGTGGAAAGTATCTGTGGC
>JAEEKM010000035.1 GCA_016282455.1 Treponema sp.
AGTAGTTTGTGTGGGGGCACTTGTCTGTGGCTGTGCAGCCTGATTGTCAGAGGAGCCGCCGCGACCGAAGAGAAAATACAGAACGCCAATTATAATGAGTACAGGAAGACTTAATCCGCCGCCTCTTACAAGAGCTTTGTTTGAATTTCCAGAACCGCTGTTACCTGAGCCGCTTCCCCTGCGTCCGGAATATCCGTCAGAAGAACCAACCGGGCCTGTTCCCAAACCCTCGCCTCTTTTGTAAACGCCGCTTCCACCACCGGTAACGTTTTTTTCACGTCCTCTTGGTCTTTTCTGATCCATGTTCAGCCCTCCATAAACTAAAGTTGTTCGAGTTTAAAAATCAGTATTGTTTAGTCCAGTCAGAAATGCGTTCTTCAAGTCCCATGCTTTCTTTTTCGGCAGTGTTAATGCCGTCTGAGATAAAGGGAATGACTACGCGCTGTTTAAGATTCATCCATCTGGGAGGAAGAATGTTTGGCATTGTAAGGTAACTTTCTGTCGGTAAGTTTGCCAGAAGTGAACGGTAGTAAAGGGGGTATATTTTTTCGTTAACGCTTTTTATTGCAGAAAAACCGCCTGCAATTCCAAAAGTGATTGTGTCCAGTTTTAAAAGCTGTGTTCTTTCAAGAAGTTCTCTCTGAGTGTCTTCTCTTGCAAACCAGCCGATAAACTCTTCTGCTTTTTTTGTGTTCCTGGATTTTTTGTAAAGACCCATGGTAACAATACTGTCCTCCACGGGAATCTTCATGTTCTCTTCAAGCCAGCGGAAGGAAATGCCCTGAGACTGCATCTCCGTGAGCTTAAAGAATTCATCGCTTGTGGTATATGCAAAAAGGCAGCGTCCGGTTGCCACCTGTTTGTATTTAGGCATGTAAAGATATTTAAACTGAAAGTTCTGTTCGCTGGAAGTGTCTGCGTTACAATCTGTAGTCCATGCTTTGAGTGACTCCAGTGTATTTTTCATTTCTTCTGCGTTCCAGGAAAAACTTGCACCTTTTTCTCTGTAAGAAACATTTTTCAGTTTTGTTACTTCGTAAATAAAATCAGAATCCCAGGAAGGAGCGTAACCCATTTTTGTAAAGGAACCGTCACTACCCTGTGCGTTAAAGGCTTTTGCCATTGTCTTCATCTGGTCAATGCTGATGAGGTGGGTTGTGGTAATGAGGTTTTCGTTTCTTGTTCCATAAATGATGAGGGGCAGGTTAAAGCTTACAGGCAGGAGATACTGCTTTTCGTTAATGATTCCGTAGTTGATTACCTGATTGTAGTAGGAGGAACGGGAAATGCCCTGTTCTCCAAGCAGATAATCCATTGGAGTAAAGTTCTTTCTTGTTTTAGAATTCTTTAACCAGGGGCCTACAACTAAATCCGGAGCAAGCTCATCTTTTGCAGGCGGCAGGGAAGAGGCAGGAGATTCTTTGTAAACTACAACCGCCTTGGTGTCCTTGTGCTTTGCATTAAATAATTCTACGTAAGAAGCAAACTCAACGTTGTTTGTCCAGATAATTACAGGATTTGTTCTGCTGTTTTTACAGGAAACAAAAGTGAGGGAAAAAAAGAAACAGAAGAGGGGGATGAATGTAAGTATATGTTTTTTCACATCCATCCCCTTTTTATTAGTTCTGAGAAGCAATTTCATCCGCGGTGTCGTAGATTGCCTGGTAGACTGTTTCAATCTTGTCTTCATCCAGACTTGAGAATGCAACACGGAGAGTGCGTGAATCAATGGCAATGGTACCAATTCCCTTTTCTTTCAAAAGTTTCTGTCTAAGTTCTTCGGCGTCTACTTTTGGAAGATGGAAAGACATGAAGTAACCTGAGTTGAAGGGAAGTGGCTCGAGGTTTTCACTCTTGTGGGTATTAACAAAATCTTTTACCAGGTGATAGCGCTTTTCGAGAATTGCACGGAAGGCAGCCTTCTGATTTTCTGTGTCCTTGTCGCGGTATGCCTTGAGAAGCATTGACTGTGGCGGAGTAGAAGAACAGGAAACGGAAGAGCGGATTGCACCCATGAGTTTTTTAATGAGGGCATCATACTGATTCTCACTCATTCCCTTGCAGCCGAAGGTGATGAAACCTGCACGGAAACCCCAGACAAAATCTTCTTTTGTAGGACCGTCAATTTTTGCGGCAAGTACGTTGGGATGAAGGTCGCAGAGGTATGCAAAGAGAGACTGACTTTCTACATCTGCTTCGTAGTTAAGGCCAAAGTAGGCGTCATCACACCAGACCATAACTTTTGTTCCCTTTTCGGCAAGTCCCTTAATAAAAGAAACAATGCGCTGGGCTTCTTTTACAGTGGGGCTGTATCCGGAAGGATTCTGGGGGAAGTTAAGGAGAACTCTTACTGAACCTTTTTTAGCTTCTTCTTCGAGAACGCTTTCAAGACCTGCAATATTAAAGGCTCCGTCCTTGAACATGGGGAACTGAATGAAGTCTGCGTTGCGTCTTGCGCTTGCAATGAGAACATAATTGTCCCATGAAGGATCTGCTGCAATAAGTGGTTTTGTCTCGTCAAGGAAAAGGTCTGCAAGATAAGAAATACCTGCTGTAAGACCAGGAACAACAACTGGAAGAGTAATGCTCTTGTCCTTTAAGAGTGGATTTTTCTTTATAAGATTTTCTTTCCACTGGGCACGGAGGTCGGGATTTCCTGCAGTTGGTGCATAGGCCACGAGTTCACGGGTTGTAAGCTCTGGAGCACTTTTGTGAACAGACTCAAGCATTACTGGAGTTCCGTTAACAACGGTCATTCCAATTGTTCCGTTCGCTACTTTTCCAAGCTGCTTTGCCTCTCCGCTCTGGGCAATAATTCCTTTTGGAAAATACAATCGCACGCCTTCGTCAGAAAGCAGTGTACCGGCAGTAGTGCCACTAAGGGCATCGTTTAATTCTTTTGCCAATGGATTCAACATGATGTCAGATTATAGCGAAAAACGGCTCTTGTTTCAATAATTTAGCACGAAAGTGATATTTTATGGGAAATTTCTTCCGTTTGGGGATTTTATTCTTGACAAATCTCCCCTGTACACATAAGATATAGGTATCATGGACTTAAGAACTGTATTAACACCTGACACCGTAGATCTCCACCTCAAAGGATCTACGAAAGAAGAGATTATCGATGAACTGCTTGATGTTCTTGTGAAAGCTGGTAAGGTGACAGATAAAGCGGCCGCTAAGGAATGTGTGCTTGACCGTGAGCGCAAAATGTCAACCGGCATGAAACACGGCATTGCAATTCCACACGGCAAAACAGATACTGTTTCTGATCTTGTGGCTTGCATCGGTATTTCTGACAAACCCGTTGACTTCGACAGCCTGGATCAGGAACCCTGCCGCATTTTCATCATGACACTTTCTCCAGTGAACAAGACTGGTCCCCACCTTCAGTTCCTTGCTGAAGTGAGCCTGCTTTTCAAATCTGCTGACAAAAGAGCACAGATTCTGAATACACAGGACAAAGCTGAGGTCATTAAGATTCTCACCGAGTAGAATTCGCCTGTTTTGGTGAAAGGCTCCTGCATAAAGGCGGGGGCTTTTTTTGTTATTTTAAAGGAGTATTCACATGGATTCCATAGATAAATTCTACGCGGATATTCAGAAAACAAAAAAACACTATCGTGCAGAACACTCTTCCTACAACGGAAGCGCCTGTTCAAAAGAAATAGTTTCTCTTTTTGAAAAAGAAAATCCTTCAATTCAGTCCCTGGCTTCTTCCTTTGCAAACTACTGGTTTGAAACTTACATTCAGGATTCTGCTGCAGTAAGTGAAGAGCCTACGGAAGAACATATTGCTAAACTTGTTGCAATGCAGTCACTTCTGCAAGATGACCTTTCCGGAACAGACTGTCTTTCTTCTTCTGACTGGAAGGAACTTTGCACTCTTGTTAATTATGAGGCAGAAGATCTGGACATTGATCTGCTTAACCGCCTCATGGCTGTATTCCTTGACAAACAGGCATTCTGATGACAGATGCTTTAATACAAAACCTTTATGCTTCCTGCGCCCAGTGTCCAAGGCATTGCGGGGCTTTACGTTCCAGTGGTAAAGAAGGTGCCTGTGGTGAAAGCAAAACACTTCGTGCGGCCCTTGCCTGCCTTCATTTTGGAGAAGAACCCCTCATTACTGTTTTTGGCGGAAGTGGTACTATTTTTATAAGCGGGTGCACTTTACGCTGTGCATTTTGCCAGAACTATCAGATTTCCCAGCAGGGTTTAGGCGGAGAGGTTAACGAAGAAACCTTTGTAAAAATCTGTCTTCTTTTACAGGAGAAAGGTGCAGAAAATATTAACCTTGTTACAGGAAGTCATCATATTCCCCTTCTTGCAAAATTTATTGCAGCGGCAAAAAACAAGGGGCTTACCATTCCTGTGGCATGGAATTCCAGTGCCTACGAAAATGTAGAAATGCTGGAACTTTTAAAGGGACTTGTTGACATCTGGCTTCCTGATTTAAAAACCCTTAACCCTCTTATGAGTGAAAAACTTTTTGGTGCAAGGGATTATCCTCTTGTTGCAAAGAGGGCAATAAGGTGGATGATTGAGAACACACCCGCAAAAGTAATTACTGTAAATAAAAACGGTGAGGAAAAAGAGAAGATGCTTTCCGGAACTATTGTGAGGCATCTTTTTCTTCCCGGACGTTTTGATGATACGGCCCTTACTCTGGACTGGCTAAAAAAACATGCAGACACAAAGGCCTGTATTTCTTTAATGTCTCAGTACACACCGGTTCCTTTTTCAGGCAGTGAAAGTGAACTTAAAAAAAGAAATGAAGCACTTACTGCTTTTCAGAACAGGCTTGTAAATGAAGAGGAAGACAGCGACCTCCGCGACCTGATAGAAGCCTATGATTTTGACTGGCTCTTCTACCAGGACTTAAGCGACGACACCAGCTGGCTCCCCGACTTCACCCGCCCCCAGCCCTTTAGTAACTCACTTTCAAAAACACTCTGGCACTTCAAAGAAGGGTATGTTTTGTAATGTATACTGTGAGTTTTGCGAAGCAAAACTCAAGAGACCCGATACGGAATAAAGGGTCTCCAGGCTCAATGACCGTATGCAGTAAATTAATCCAGATTCATCCCGTTAAGCAAATCCCTGAGCCCCTTAAGCTCCTCTTTGGTAAGAGTTATTCCCTTTCCCATTTTTGCCCGCTCCGGTGCCCAGGGCCGCAGGTCATATTTTGCAGGACGTCCGCCCCATGAAACAAGGTTGAGTTCTGTTTTCCAGCCTCCCTTGCTTTCTGAAATTGAACCGAAAGTTTCTTCTACGGTGTAAGAAAAATCATCTGCCATTTTTGTCTCCTTAATTTTTATTTAGTATTCAACAGAGATTGTCGTATATTTTTTCTGCTGAATTAAAAGTCCTTTTTTCATAATGAAAGTAAAAATTTTTACTTCCACGTTTTCTTTATCTTCATCAGTTTCATCATCTTCATTGCTTTCAGAAAAGGGAATTTCAAATTTTACATAATCATCATTTTCTGAAGCCTTATAAATTTTGCTGTTGTCAGGAAGATTTTCCGGAATATAATAGTTCAGGATAACAGAATCTTCTCCGTAAAGCATGGAACTGAAGGCATAAACATAAATGTTTTCTGCTCTCTCCTTTTCATAAATCCAGTTTGGAAATTTATCTACAGGAGTATCCTTGTAAACTAATATTTCTGAATCGCTTTTCTGATAGATATTCACTTTTGCAGGCGGAGTTTTTATGTTCTCCCTGTAAGTACTGCTCTGCCACAAAAGTTCCGCTGCCTCAGTATTTATTTCCTGCCACTCGAATTTATTAAGGTAGTCTGGCATGCTTGCAGTTTTAACACCAGCTTTATTTTTAAGTTCAATAATCTGCTGCCAGTAACCTGGTTCAAGAAACTGACAGGAGGAAAAAATAACAGCGCAAAAAATTCCTAGAGCTAAAAATATTTTTTTCATAAAGATCCTCTTTTTAGTTAAATTTTAGTTAAACGGATATTTTATATAAAAAAGTTCATAGCGGGAGAAAGATGCTCCATAAGAATTTTTAACTACCGCCCATCCGTCCTTGTAAATGTCAAGTTCATAATCTTCTGTGGCAATAAGAGGTGATCTTTCTATCTTTACAAGCCTGTTGTTTCCTTTTTGTCTGTAAAAGAGGGCATTTTCATTTTCCTTTGCAGGATCTGTGGTAAGCTTTCCTACTGTGCATAATGCAATTTCTGCCTCTGCCTCTTTATAGGAATCTCCGACAAGGGTACAGCCAACCCATTTCTGTGGGGAAGTTCCCAGCCACTTTTGCCAGATGGTTAACGGTCCCAGTCTCATACTGCTGGTGTCGTAGCCCTTCCATATTTCTATGGCCTGGTCCTGAGTAATTTCTTCCCATTCAATTCCTTCATAAGTGTCCGGCCATTCATCTTGAAAAGCGCAGGAAGGAAAGAAAGTTAAGACGGCAAACAGACAGATAAAAATATTTATCTTCCTCACTTTTTTTCTCCTTTTTTATCCTTTTATATTTATTTTTTAAATAATGCCTTTACCAGTGAATGAACGCTGTCTACGGCAATTGTACTGCTTGAAGCAATTTCTTTTTCAGGCGCAATTATGTTTGTAAAACCAAGTTCTCTTGCGGCCTTTACCCTCTGTTTGAGTTTTGTAACGGGGCGCACTTCTCCTGCAAGACTTAGTTCTCCAAGAACAACAGTTTTTTCTGCCAGGGGAATGTCACTTCTTGCAGAATAAAGTGCAGAAGCAAGGGCTGCATCAATGGCACTTTCGTTTAGCCGCACACCGCCTGCAACGTTAATGTAAATGTCCTGGTCGCTGAATTTAATTCCCGCTCTTTTTTCAAGCACGGCAGCAACACGGCTTACACGGGCAGAATCAATCTTTTCTGAGTAAACGCGGTTTACCTGTGCTTTTGCAGGAACTGTGAGGGCCTGTATTTCTACAACAAATACACGGCTTCCTTCAAACACGGGAACACATGCAATGCCTGCGGGAGTTTCTCCATTCCGTCTGGTAAGAAAAAGTGCACTGGGGTCAGCAACTGCTTTAAGACCATCGCTTTCCATTTCAAAAATGCCGAGTTCATCCACAGAACCGAAGCGGTTTTTAAGGGCACGGAGAAATCTCACTTCGTCACTGGAACGCTCAAAACTGATTACTGTGTCTACCATGTGTTCAAGACTTTTTGGTCCTGCAATGGTTCCGTCTTTTGTAACATGAGCCGTCATAAAAAGAACGGAGTCTCTTTCTTTTACCCAGCTGATAAGTTCATTTGCACAATACTTTAGCTGGCTTACAGTGCCTGGAACAATGCCTGCCTGAACTGAATACACAGTCTGTATGGAATCAATAATAACTACTGTGGGGTTTAAAGAATCCAGTGCATCAAGAATATCTTCCAGACGGAGGGTACATAAAATTTCTACGGAACCTACATTCAGTTTAAGGCGCTCAGCCCTGCCTTTTATTTGGGAAGCACTTTCTTCTCCAGACACATAAAGCACACGGGAAGCGTTCCCTCTGGCAGAAGAAAGCACAGAGGCCGCTGTCTGTATGAGCAGGGTTGATTTTCCAATGCCCGGTTCACCGCCGATTAAGACTGCACTTCGTTTTGTAGCCCCTCCGCCAAGTACCCGGTCAAATTCTACACTGCCGGTAGAAATTCTTTCTTCTCCCTGAACAGTAATTTTTGACATGGGAACAGGTTTTGCTTTTGTTACACTTCCGTCAGCATGAATCAAAGGAGAGGCCGAATTGGGGTCAACAATGCATTCTTCAAGGGTATTCCACTCTCCGCACTGGGGACACTTACCAAGCCATCCCGGCTGTGTGTAACCGCAGTTAGAACATTTGTAGACTATAGAACCTTTTTTCTTTGCCATTTACATTTCCTTTTAATAAGCAAGCGCATCAAGGCTGTCGCTTTTGTTTTCTACCATGATAAAAATATCATTTGGAAGACAGGCCGCCCACTCTCCGGAGTGAGAGATTTTTCCCATTTCTACACAAGTCTGGTTGGGGCAAGGGGAGGATATAAAAGAAGCCTTACCATCCTGAACAGAAATTGTACTTTCTCCCAGAGCACCTTTTATTTTGTACTGGCCGTTGCTTTCCAGAGGGTAGACGTATTCACTGTCTCCTGAATATATAATAAGCGTAGAATTGTCACTTTTACCACTTTTTAACGAAAAAAAACTAAAAAAAATAAAAAAAATTGCTGCTGCAAAAACAATAAGGTCCAGCCAGAAGATTTTTACTTTCATGTTCTGCTCAAAAATTCTACTGCCTTGTATCTGAGTTCAGAAAGCAGGCGTACAAGAAGTCCGTCAAAGTCGCGGTCTCTTTCGGGGTCAAATTCTTCAAGCACTGTAACAAGATTTACATTAAAGCCGGGTTCATTCCTGTTAAAGTCAGAAAGGGATTTTTCCAGTTTTGCAATGGCATCAGAAATATGTTCGTATTCTTCAATGGGAATGTAAACTGCAAATCTTGAGTTTGAAATGTAGTAAACATTTTCTTCCGGGAAGAGGGAATGAAGGCTCTGGGCAAAATAGCGGAGAATAAGTTCCGTTTCATCCTGACCCTTGTTTCTCTGTGTGGAGATAAAATATGGAATGCCTGTAAGAAGAATGGCATAGGGTTTTGCGTTGTGAAAGAATTTTTCTTCTTCCCACATGAGCTGGGATCTCTTGCAGCCTGTAACGGAGTCCTGTGTGTTTGCTTTTTTGAGGGTGGTGCTCTGTGCTTTGTGGATTTCACTCTGGAAAACATCCTGCATGGAGATTATGGTAAAGGTGGCAAAGAAGACGATTGTTGCCCAGCGGGTGAATCTGAAGAAGTCTGCAAAAGCAGGGCCTGTAAAAGAACATATAAGGTCTACAATGAATGCAAGTATGCATATAAAAATTACAATGTCCAGCACGTCCACACTGTTGCGTTCCGTAATGATTTCGTGAATGAGTGTGATTGCACCAATGGCGACACAGGCATAAATTACTGCACCAAAGTAAATGCGCAGAATGCAAAGGGGAATAATCGGGAAGAGGGCGTTAATGCAGCAGATGAATACGTTAAAAAGGGAAAGCCCCCTGAGGAAAGTGGAAAGTCTGTTTGTATGCGTAATGTTTTTTCTTTCCTGCAGTACTGTAATGAGCATAAAGGGATGAAAGGCCAGCAGCACGGAAGAAAGAAAATATGTGGCAAAGGAAGAAGTCATGATATATGTTCCAATCAGGCTTTCAAACAAATTATAAAAACCTACGATCAGGGCAAAAATGCATTGGTTTAAGGACTGGAAGGCAGCTTTTTTTCTTAGGATTGCAAAGGAGATGTGCTGTACAAGTGCCGCAACTGCAAACATGAAAATTAAGAGGGCAGGCAGCCACTGGAACCAGGTGCTTGTTGTTATGAACTGTAAGTTTTGTGCTCCAAAGCCAAAGAAAATTGGTGGCAGACGGGTTGGAAAAAGTTTGTAATACAGATGGTCAAGTTTTATGGAGCCTGAGGAAAAGGACGGAGAAAATTCAATGGTGACAATAAAGGCTTCGTTTTCCATGTAAGGCACACGTACGGAATGAATGGCATTACCGCTTTCTGAACCAGCATAGCGGGAGCCTTCTGTACCAAACTGGTAGACCATAAAATCTCCGTTACCCGTATTCATGAACACCCTGACTTTCTGGTTATGAGTAAAAAAGAGAAGTGAAGGGGTTGTAATGTAGGCGCCGGATTGGGAAAGGTCAGAAATGAATCCCTGCTGGGTTTGTTTTACCAGTTTTTGAAATTCATCAAAATAAAAAACTTTCTGTATGGTAAGTATTCCTTCCGGGGGAAATGATGCATTTTTCTTTACAGTCCAGCCCTTGTCTAAAAGCATGGGATGCTTTAAGTTTCCTACGCGAAATTTCTGAGTCCAGATTGAGGAAGAAAATGATGCTGCCGTCAGTGCAATAACCATCAGGGAAAGTACTGTGGCAATCAGAATGGAATACTTCTTTTTCATGCAACAATTATACCACAGCTTTTACATAAGCGCTATGAGAATTGCATAGTTTCCGTTTAGTGCAGCACTTCCTCCGATTACAAAACAGCCGATTGGAGTTTTAAAGCAGAAGTAACCGCCAAAGCCCATGTCGTAGGTGGAAAAATCCTTTGGGTTCCAGCCTGAAAAGAGGTCATTGGAAGGTGCGCTTGTGGCAGTGTATGGCCTGTAGGAGTCCGACATTCCGACTTTTGCCGTTGCCATTATGGATAGGGGCATTCCTGCAAGGGAAATTATGTTGTGCTGGTAAGAAAGGCCCAGGAGTGCAAGATCCCGTCTTTTTGTTCCGTAGGGGTAACCTGTCATTCCGTCAAATCCGCCGTACTCGGTGTATCCTGCAGAAAGTTCCCAGGGGGAGCGCATTACGGCAGCGTAGACTTCATAGCCCAGGCTGTTTACGTCTTCAAACAGTTCTATGTTTTGGCGAATTTTTGTACGGCCTGTAAAGACAGGGAGATTCTGTTCAAAAAGATAACCGGCTTCAAAAGAAACTTCTGCCCTTATGCCTTTAAAATCAAGTGGGGTCTGGAAGGTGTTCCACACTCCTTCTGCATAATAGCCCAGCATGTTAAAGAAAGACCGGTGGGAATAAATGTAGTTCAAGGAGTATTCAATTCCTGACCTTACTGAAACAAAGGATGCATAGTTTAACTGAATGCCTGCACTGCTTTTAAGGCGGTAGTCATCATCAACCGTGCGCTGTTTGTAGAAGGTAGAGTTCTTTGGTTCAAGGCTTCCTTCGCTGAACATTAGTTTTGCTTCTCCACAAAGCTCATAGTCTCCAAGGCTTGCAAACTTTGGTGAAACGCTGGCAAAAACATCTGTTGTATCTCCCAGTCCAAGTCCCAAAGAGAAGGGAAGCGGTTCTGCAACAAAAACTCCTAAAGCAAGATCAGGGTAGGGTTTTAGGGAAAGGGTTTTATCTACCCGGGCAATGTTCAGTGAGGGGAGTCCTCCAAAAACAATGCGGCTGGGATTCTGCTGGTAGTGGTTTGCAATTATCTTTAAGATGGCACCGTTTTTACCATAACCTTTTTTTACTTCAAAACTTAAGGAAGAAAGACTGTAGGCATTCTGAAGTTTGTCCAGTTCATGTACAAGTTTTTTCTGGGTTGCGTCATCCAGGGTTTTTCCAATGTAGTGCTTAAAGTCGTCACTTTTTGGAAGGGGGCAGCTGCCTGCAAAAGAAATGTCTTCAACAAGTACGCTTTCTACTTTTAAAAGTGGCAGGGAAAGATATTCCCCTGTGCGGGTGGGGTCCTGTTTTTTTAAGGCCACTCCCTGTTTTTCAAGGGCGAGTGCCAGTTTGTGAAGGCTCTCTCTGTTTTCTGCTACACAGTGTTCACCTTCTTCGATAATCTCCCTTACGTGAATAAAGTCCAGGGTGTTATACTTTGTAAGGTCAGGGCGCAGAAGGAGGTCTGCAAGTTCATGCTGGGCCACTGCGTTAGTTGAAATGGTAAGGTTAAAGAGGTTAACTGCAACTGCCGTCATATTGTCTATGGAAGCGGGATTGCTTTCTACGTGGCTTGCAACATCCATGGCAATTACAATGTCTGCTCCAAGTTTGCGTGCAACTTTTATGGGAAGATTGTCTACCCAGCCGCCGTCAATTACATAAGTTTTTCTGTCAAGAACAGCGGGAGTCCACACTGCCGGGAGGGACATGCTGCTTCTTATTGCCTGAACAAGCGAACCTTTTGAAATGACAATTTCTTTTGCATTGGTAACGTCTGTGGCCATTGCACGGTAGCGTTTTGGAAGGGCGTCAAAGTCAATGTCTGTGGGCAGTCTGCTAAAGTGAAGGGCCAGTTCGTTCATAATGTGCTGGTCACCTAAAAGAGCAGGAGCTGCACCAATTCCCTTTTGTGAAAACTTGATGGAAGAAATGTTGTCCATGCTG
>JAEEKM010000036.1 GCA_016282455.1 Treponema sp.
CCTTGCTTACCCCAAGGACAGTGGATACGTAGCATTCACTTTTGAAAACGTAACCAACGGTAAGTATAAGAACAACGAAATCTTTATCGTAGTTCTCTATCAGAGAAATGACGGTATCTACTACTGGGGACGTCCAGACGGAACTTACAAGCGCGTAGGTGCAAACGAATACTGTGACAACTACTCATACACAATCGAAGACAACAACGGAACAAACGGACGCAGAGTGTTCAACATTCCAAAGAACACAAACGGTGCCCGCATCTTCTACTCTTACGGTTCAAAGATGAGCATTCACGGTCCTGAGAATGGAGTTGGTGTTGTATTCCCCTCAATTGCTAACCCTGGTGACCCTGACTACAACAAGTACTATGACTGGCTTGAGTACACAATCCGCAACGACGGTGTAACATGGGTTAACACAACTCAGGTTGACCAGTTCGGTTTCCCTGCACTCATCACCGCATATGCTTCAAATGGTTCAGTTCGTGCAAACGGCGACGGACTCTTTACCCAGACTGGTGTAACTGCATCACGTGAATCAGTATACGCTGCTTACAGAAACTACATGGCACAGAAGGGTGTTTCAAGCGACTTCGACTGCCTTGCAGAACAGTACCGCATCGTATGCCCAGGAAAGTCAAGCAAGTTCAACAAGCACTATCTTGACGGCTACATCAACGAAGTATGGAACTACTGGACAACCCACAGCACAACTGTAAAGCATGCTCAGGGTAAGTTCACCCTCACAAGCGATGGAACAAACCTTAAGTTCTACTGCACAGAGTCCTACAATCCTGCAATGTGCCGCGTTGGAGAAACTTACTGGGTACACGGTAAGCCAACAACAGAACAGGCATTTGAAGGATCCGGCTGCCTTGCAACAGATACAAAGGGTAATGGTATGGAACCTGCTCTCCAGGCCTGGGTTTGTGCTGCACTTAACCGCCACGTTGCAACAAGAAGCGACAATCCTGCATGGGGCTTCACAAGTGCTCCTGCTCCCGCAAGCTACAATGCTGCCTACTATCAGGGTGGAGCTGCCAACTACTACTCCGGATTCTGGCACAGCATCAGCACCAACAATGGTCTTGCTTACGGCTTCTGCTACGACGACGTGCACGAACAGTCTTCAACAACAGTTGTTATTGACTGTCAGAAAATCTGGGTACGCCTCGGATTCTAATAGGGTCTGATTTGTAGTAAATTAGTATTATTCAGGAACTGTCCTCTAAAAAGGGGGCAGTTCTTTTTTTTTAAATTTTTCAAATTTTTTTCCCCTCAAGTTCAAAAAAATGCACCAAATCGTATAAAAATTGTGTTTTATTTAAATTTTAATTGTATAAATTTCACATTTTAGTATTTCTTACTAAAATTTCTTTGCGTGTTTCAAAAGTGTCGAGTAGCATTTAAGTATGAAGAAGACCTTTTTGCTGCTGAACATGCTCTTTTTAGCCTCTTTTGTTTTTGCACAGAACTTCCGTGCCGGACTCCAGTTTGGAACAAACATGGAATCAACTGAAGGCTATGCTTTTACTCTGGGTGCTCATGCGGATTCTGCCATTCTTCCTTCCAAAGGACTTTTTGCAGGAGCCCAGATGGATTTTTCTGTAGACTCAGTTACCTGGTCCTCCAATCCTTCCGTTTACCTTGAGTGGATTTTACCCTGCAGGCTTTTTAACACCATGTCTCCTTTTGTAAAGGGAAACCTGGGAATGTTTGTGCTCCATGAAAAAGCAGATGACCTTCTTTTGATGAGCGGACTTCTTGCTTCTGTGAGCGCAGGCCTGAATTTTGAATTTAATGACACTTTTTACATTGAACCCGCCCTCAGTTTTGGTTACCCCTTCATGTGGAGTTTTTCTGTAGGGGCAGGATGGCATTTTGGCACTTCAAAAAATGCAGCAAAAAACAAAGTGGCTGAAGAAACTGTTACTGAATGAAAGTAAATATAAATAAAAGTTTGGAGAAAGACATGGTTAAAAAATGTACTGCTTTGGTCAAAGTGATTTCCGTTCTCGCAATCTTAAGTTTCATTCCCCTTTCCTGTAAGATGGGGCTTGTGGAAAAAGACGGCGAGTCTGTTCTTCAGGAAACGGGAAGTCTTGTGGTAACTTCAGGAAATGGAAATGCAGGCCGTTCTCTTGATGTTTCTGAGCTGACTTATGCTAAGGCTTTTGTTTCAGGCTATGGTATTTCTGAACCGATTTCTTCTGAGTTTTTTGAGATGGCAGATGGTTCCGGAAACATTACTGTTACCGGTATTCCTGTCGGCGCTAACCGCATTGTAACCGTTCAGGCTTATGACAGTGAAAAAAATGCTGTCACAGGTGCCATCATTCGTGCAGTGGTGGATATTACTTCTGATGTAAACTCCTGTTCCGTTAACCAGAAGACAACTGCCGGTGCAAACTTTTTTACAAAACTGCTTTCGCTGAACTATGATATTTCTTCAATTACTGATGCAGCCTTTGAAGCAGTTGAAAACTTCTTTGAAGGAAACACAATTTCCTGGGCTCTTCTTGATACAGACAGACTTGCTTCTGATTATATTTCTGATTCTAGTGTACTTGCAAAGAAAAGTCTTTCTGACTACAAACTCGAAACTGGAAGTGTAAGCATTACTTCTTCAATTACAAATGCATATTCTGTGCGCATTACAGACCCTTCTTCTAAAGTAGAAGTTCTTTCTTCTTCAAACACAATCACAAGTGCCGCTCCCGGAAACTGGAAGCTTCAGGTTTTAAGCGGAAAGACTGTTGTGGCAAGTGAGACAATCCGTGTTGCAAGCGGCGAGACCACAAGTGTGAGTGTGAATGAGAGTGTGGGGGAAAGTTCTGCTTTAGAGGGGAAGACAATTGTTTTTGTAAAGTCTCCTGATTATGTTCCCTATCTTTATGCATGGACCGTGGATGGTAGCACTGTTGAGCTTACAGGGGGGTGGAGTAGCAATTCTGCAATGACTCCCGCAACCTCATCCTATATGTCTGATTACAGTGGCTGGTACATGAGGGATATTACTTCCGCATACGAAGGTCATTCAACTGAAATCAAGATGATTCTTCTTTCTGGTGCAGAAACAAAGAAAAGTGGTGATTTGTCTACAGGAATGACAGGAACTTTCTGGTATGATGGTTCTTCATTTTCTTCTACAAATCCAAGTCCTGCCGTATCTAATGGCGAACCTGTTGTTACAATCACAGTAAATAACCCGGAGATTCCCGGAGAAGACTCAATCACCGTTCATGCAAAACAGGCTTACATCTA
>JAEEKM010000037.1 GCA_016282455.1 Treponema sp.
GTATGAGCTTAAGAACGACCAGCTTTTGGGAAAAGACAAACTGCTTGATTCATCAAAAGTGATGGAACTTGCAAAGTCCATGTCTGGAATGGTGGAAGACGTTGTTGCAAACATGGTGAACAACGGTTATTCAAAGGGACAGGAGTTCGATGCCGACGCCCTTGCCGTTAAAATTCTAGCTTCCGCAGGCTACACTCCCTCTTCCATGCTTTCCATGCTGGAGTCTCTTAAAGTAGGGCAGGGTTCTTCAAAAAAAGGTATGTATAAAACCCATCCTTCTCCCGAAGACAGAATTAAGAGTGTAAATTCTGAAATCAAAAAAATAAAAACTTCAGAAGACACTTCTTCTTTCCGCGAAGAACGTTTTAAAAGCCTCTCACAGAAGTTTTAGAATATGAATAGACAGGCAAAGAGAAATGCAGTTTCCATTGCTGTAATTTTTGCAGTAATGGTTCTGCTTTACCTTGCAGGAGTTTTTACCTGGGCAGAAAATAAAGCCTATGACGCAAGAATGAAAACTTCTGCAAGACACCGCTCTCCTTCCGAAGAAATCTCTCTTGTACTTTTAGACCAGCAGAGTCTTGACTGGGCACAGAGTGAATTTGGCTGGGGCTGGCCCTGGCCCAGAAAATCCTACGCAATGCTTAACGATTTTTTTGCAAGAGGAAATGCCGCCTCCCTTGCCTACGATATGATTTACTCTGAGCCTTCACTTTACGGAGAAGAAGATGACCTGGCTTTTGCAGAAAGTTCAAGAAAGTTTGGAAGGGTAATTCAGACTGTTTATTACAAGGACGAAAAGTCAGACAAAGCAACAAAACCAATACCCTGTCTTGAAGAAAGTGCCGCCCTTTTGGGAAACGTTTCTTCCCTTCTTGATAAATCTGACCGCAGCGTAAGAAGAAGTCCTGTCTACCCTGTGAACGGAAGAAAAGAACTGGGGCTTTCCCTTTCAAGCTATCTTGTAAAAAACGGATCAATAGATTTAGAAAGCATTCCCCCTGCAAAAGAGGGCGGCATGTATGTGCGTTTTACAAGTGACATCTCCCGTTTTGCCCCCTATACTGCAAAGGAAATTTTATCCAGTGAAATAAAAATCCGTGAACTGGAAAAAAAATATTCAGCGTCTGAACTCGAAGAGCAGATTAACTTTCTTTACGACAATGATGAAGAATTTATTTCTCCCTACCAGTTTGAAGACATGTACATTTTCTTCGGACTCTATGCTCCGGGATTTTTTGATATCTGTGCAACACCAGTTTCCTCTTCCTACCCCGGAGTGGGAGTGCATCTCTGTCAGTTAGACACCCTGCTTCAAAAAGATTTTCTTCGTGACCTGCCGGAAGTTTTTGTTTATCTTCTTGCCCTTATTTTTATTACAGGCGGATTTTTACTCGGCGCTTCCATTTCACAGGCAAGACTTTCATCCCTGATTTTAAAAACCCTCATCATGCTTTTTTGCTGTGGAGCCTACACCCTGCTCAACTACTTTGTTTTTGTGAAGGGCATGATTCTTCCTTACATTCTGCCGCTTGCATCTTTTGTCATATCTTACGTAACTGCCATTTTTGAACTTTACATGACAGAAGGTTCTCAAAGACGTTATCTTAAAGCAGCCTTCCGTCAGTATTTGAGCCCGACTGTTATTGATGAACTGATTGAAAATCCAAACATGCTTAACCTTGGCGGAGAAGAGCGTGAAATTACCGCTTACTTTTCTGATGTTCAGGGTTTTACTTCCATTTCGGAAAAACTTTCTCCGCGTGAACTTACAGATTTGCTTAACACCTATCTGAGTGAAATGACAGACATAATTCTCTCTTACGGCGGTACGATTGATAAATACGAAGGGGATGCAATAATTGCTTTCTGGGGGGCACCGACTAATCAGGAAGATCATGCTTCCCGTGCAGTGAATGCGGCCCTTGCCTGCCAGAAAAAACTTTCCCAGATGCAGGAAGAACTTACCGCAAGAACAGGTAAACCTTTTGTTCAGAGAATTGGTCTTAACACGGGAAAAGCGGTTGTGGGGAACATGGGTAGCAGAAGCCGTTTTGACTACACCATGATGGGTGACACAGTGAACTTAGCCTCCCGCCTTGAAGGAATAAACAAGCAGTTTGGAACCTACACCATGTGTTCTGAAAATACCATGAAGAGGGCGCTTGAAAGCGGCTGTGAAAAAGCCTTCCGTCCTGTTGCAAAGATTGCAGTGGTTGGAAAAAAAGAAGGGGTCAGGGTATTCCTCCCTATGGAAAAAGCAGACTTTGATTCTTGTGAAAAAATACGCAGTGAATACGACAAAGCCCTTGCTCTTTTTGAAAAAGGTGATTTTACTGCTGCAAAAAAAATCTTTATGTCACTTTCCCGGACGGATGCCGCTTCTGCAAAAATGGCTGAAAAATGTGAACTTCTTGCAAAAGAAAAGCCTGACTTCTGGGATGGCGTTGTTCGTGCCACGGAAAAATAATAGGAATCTCTGAATAGTGAATAATTTTGTGTTATTGCTATATTTTTTCTCTTTTTAAGTTTGTTTTGAGGTTAATATGAATTATATTATAAGTGTAGCTGCCAGTTTTCATCATTTTCTGACAGCTGCCTTTTTCATGCTTAATTGTGTGAAAATGTCACACGCAGTAAGGTGGCAACACCGCTGCAACCTCCTCTCCTTTTGCCCCGTCTGTTCGTTGAACCGGCGGGGTTTTCTTTTTCATGCTTACGGTAAATGGACTTGTTGAAAAAGACTGTTATTAGTGCTACAATCGGTAGCCGTAATATGTAACTAAAAGCACGCCAGGGCTTGAAGCTTTGCTGCCAATACCTTGGCGTGTTTAAAAATACATTTATCTTGGAGGATGGTCGCAAAAAATACCTCCCTGTATTTTTTGCTCCGTGAGTTTCCGCCTTGCGTAAACTCACTCATTTATTATGGTAACTAAAAGCACGCCTTCCGTGGCGTGTTTTAAATAACATTTATCTTGGAGGGTAAATTTATGATTAAGACAGTCAAAGATGTTGACTTGAAAGGTAAGCGCATTATTATGCGTGTGGACTTTAACGTGCCTATGAAAGACGGTGTTGTTCAGGATGACACTCGTATTATGGCCGCTCTTCCTACAATCAAGTATATTCTTGAGCAGAATCCACGCAGCCTGGTTCTTATGAGCCACCTGGGAGACCCCAAAAAGGATGTTAAGAAAGCTGCAGAAAAAGCAGAGAAGGCTGGAAAACCCTTCACTGAAGCTGATAAAGAAAAGTTCATCAACGGTAAAAACCGCATGAAGCCGGTTGTAGAGTACTTTGCATCAAAACTCGGAAAAGAAGTTACATTCCTTCCTGATGCACTCGGACAGAAGGCTGCTATTGACGCTCTTCCACAGGGTGCCGTTGCAATGCTTGAGAACGTTCGCTTCCACGCAGAAGAGACCAGCAAGGTTGACGCTGAGCGCGAGACAATGGCAAAAGAACTTGCAACTTATGGCGACATCTTCGTAAACGATGCTTTCGGAACTGCTCACCGTGATCAGGCTTCTACTGCTACAATCGCTAAGTTCATGAGCGCAGAGCCAGTTGGCGGCTTCCTTATGGAAAAAGAAGTTAAGTACATTGAGCCAATGGTAACTAATCCTCCAAAACCACAGGTTGCAATTATTGGTGGTGCAAAGGTTTCTTCAAAGATTGCTGTTCTTGAGAGCCTCCTTAAAAATGCATCTGCCCTCATCATTGGCGGTGGTATGGCTTATACATTCCTTAAAGCCCAGGGACACCAGATTGGAAAGAGCCTTGTAGAAGATGATTTTATCGACACCGCAAAGAAGCTTCTCTCTGACGCCGCTGCAAAGGGTGTAAAGATTCTTCTTCCAGTTGACCATGTTGGTGCTTCAGAGTTCAGCCCTGATGCTGCTCCTGTTGCAGTTGACGGAGTTGACATTCCAGCCGACCTTATGGCAATGGATGTTGGACCAAAGACACTTGCTTCTTACAAGGAAGTTCTTGACACCGCAAAGAGTGTTGTATGGAACGGACCTGTCGGAGTGTTCGAGTTTGACGCATTTGCAAAGGGAACCGAATGTGTTGCAAAGATGGTTGCCGAGGCTACCGGTCGCGGAGCAATGACCGTAGTTGGTGGTGGTGACTCTGTTGCTGCCGTTAACAAGTTCAAGCTCGCCGACAAAATGAGCCACGTTTCCACCGGTGGTGGAGCCAGCCTCGAGTTCCTGGAAGGAAAGACACTTCCTGGAATTGCTATCCTTGCTCAGAAGTAAACATTAGTTTAACGAGTAAACTGCGGGTTTTCGCGAAAGCGGAAACTCGGTGAGCAAGCGACAGCTTGCGACCAATTCTTGCACAGAAGTAAGTTTTACTTTAGCTAGAAAAGATAGGGGATGACTAATAAGTATGGGCAACCTTGAAAAACTATTACTTGAGGTTGATGTCATTGCCGTACTTGCTACGGCAATCTATAAATGCTTATGATAGAAATAAATTGATTTTCAGGTTTAGCCTGAAAATGGCATTAACTAAACTTATTAGTCATCCCTTTTTGTTGTAAAGTGTTCATGTAAAAAATACTATTGAATAAATGGAATTTTTGTATATTTGAAAGAATCTGTTTTGTGAAAATATTCTATTATTTCTACATATCCAGCAACATAACCCTTGTTAACCATTCGAACTGCTAAATCACAGCTTCTTCCTAATATCAATTTTTTTTGCGCCTCAGAAACATGGTCCCCTGCTGGTGAATAGGATTCGATTTTGTCATAATCAACAGTATAGCCGTTACTTTCAATCCAGCTTGGAATATACCGATTGTAGAAATCTATTGTATGCCCATCGTGGTATTTTATTGAATCGTAAAGATAATAGGTTACAGGTTCTCTATAACCATTTTCAC
>JAEEKM010000038.1 GCA_016282455.1 Treponema sp.
TGTCATTCATAAAAAATAGTCTATCACTTTTTAATTAAATAAAAAAGAAGTCCCGTTGTACAAGAATTTAAAAAGCGTTATTCTTTTTTTATGAAACACAAGTCATCCGTTTTTATTTTTGCACTGGCAGCCCTATTTTTTTCCTGCACAAAAAGCACAGAAGGCGTTGGAAAATACACCTATCGTTTTGCAAACGGTTCCCCCTCTACCTGGAACCCCACAGACTGGAAAACCGGAGCAGAAGGTTTTATCATTTCAAGAACAGTAAGCGGACTCTACGACTTTGCCTTAAACGAAAGCCATGACGGTTACGAAACTGTTTGTGAACTTGCTGAAGATTTTCCCGAAGACGTTACAGAACTTTATGCAGGAAACAAAACATACGGAGTTCCCGCCTCTGCAAAAAAAGGATGGGCATGGAGGGTAAAACTAATTCACAATGCAAAGTGGGATGACGGCACTCCAATCACCGCAGAAACTTTTGATTACAGCATCAGGCAGTTCTTAAATCCTCAGATGAAAAACTACCGCGCCTCCAACTGGTACGAAGGAACGGGTGCACTTGCAAATGCAAAAGCCTATTACGACGGAGAAGTTACCGACTGGAATAAAGTTGGTTTTGAAATGCAGGATGACTACACCATAACCTTTATTCTTACAAAAGAAATCTCCTCCTTTCTTGCCTGCTACACTTTGGGCGGCACAAACCTTATAAAAGAAGACTTATACGAAGCAAACAAAAAACAGACAGGCGACATTATTAAATCCTCTTACTGCACAAGCCTTGAAACTTCTGCTTCCTTTGGACCATACAAAATCGTTTCCTACCAGCCGGACAAAATGATTCGTCTTGAAAAAAATGAAAACTGGTACGGCTGGACAGACGGCAGGCACGAAGGACAGTATCAGACAACAGGTTATGAAATTCAGTTCATTACAGATTACAACACAATCTTAAATTTATTTTTACAGGGTAAACTTGACGAGACAGGCATTTCTGTTACAGACCTGCACCGCTTTGGAAACAGCGACTTCAGGCAGACAAGTCCTGAGTCATACACCTACCGCATTTCCTTTAACAGTGACAAAAAAACTCTTAAAGACGAAGAGAGTCCGGGCATTAACCACAGCATTATGTCTTATGTAGACTTCCGCCACGGAGTAGCCCTTGCCTTAGACAGACAGAAGTTTGTAAACCTTACCTCTCCCGCTTCGGATCCAGGCTATGGGCTTTTAAATCACGCCTACATTTCAAATCCGGAAACAGGTGAAACTTACCGCAGTACAAAAGAAGCAGAAGATGTCCTTCTTGAACTATACGGAACAGAAAAAATTTCTGACATCACCGGCTATGATATTGTTGAAGCAAGAAAATACATACAAAAAGCCTACGACCTTGCCCTTAAAAACAATGACATTAAAAGCGGCGACAAAGTGCAGATAGACTTTCACACCTACAACACAAGTGACGGAAACATGAGAATTATTTCTTTCTTCCAGGATGCCGTTAATGATGCAAGCACGGGTACAAGTCTTGAAGGAAAAATCATCGTTAAACAGATTACCGATGAAAACTATCTTTCCACAATGCAGCAGGGAAAAGTTGACGTTGCAGTAAGTGCCTGGGGCGGAAGCACAATGGATCCCTACTCAACCCTCTGGTGTTATACTGCCCCCGAGGCAATTCAGGAATACGGCTTTGACGCCACAAAAGAAATGGTAACCATTAACATTGACGGAAAAAACATAAGCGCTTCCCTTTACGACTGGTATGTAAAACTCTGCGAAGGGGAATACACAAATGCACCCTACAAAACAAGAAACACAATTCTTGCCCGCTGTGAAAAAGCCATTCTGGAAAAATACTGTACAATTCCCGTAAGGTACCAGACTTCCACAAGCCTTATCTCCCACCGCATCAAGGAAGCAAGCGACACTTATGTAAACAGCCTTGTCGGTTTTGGCGGAGAAAGGTTCAGAAAGTTTCTTATGGACGATGCCGAATGGGACGCTTATTGCAAAAGAAACAAGAACCAGCTCTCATACTAGGACTAGGGATAAACAATCGCTGTTGAGTCATCCGCTATGTTCCAATGGATTTCTTTTTTAAGCGTCATATCCGTAATGTCATAGAAACGAACTATGAAGGTTTCATAATCCGCACTTTCATAGGTCAATACCCATGTATTGCCATTCAACATTGCGGCACGCCCACTCAAATACTCCGTGTATTCTATGAAGTTCTCGCTTCGTTCCCATTTGCCGTCTGTATTTTTTTCAAGATATGACAGAAGATATCCCGTTCCGCCTTCTACATAAATTCTATCAAGTTCTTTTGAGTAGTAAATGTTTTCAACTTCCCGGTAATCATCTCCTTCCTCGCCATACCAGATTTTGCCTTCGGAAGAATCGGGGTAGAGAATTTTCAGTCCTATTGTGTTATCGCAGACTATATATGTACCGTCTTCCAAAACAAGAAACTTATTTATACCCACAGGAGATGATGCAGCATCAGTAGCAGGACTTAAAGAAAACTCTTTGTTGAACACAAACGTATCACCTTCCAGAGTATAGGTTCCGAAGCCTCGTTCTGTCCTCGGCTCAAAATAATTTCCGCTTCCATAAATCTTTCCGTTTATGTCTTCCAGCTGGGGGGCAATCTGCTGAATGTATGCAAGACCTTCGTATTTGTGCGTAGAAAGGTTTATTAGTGAAACTGAGCAACCCTTGGTATACCCATTCCCGTGCATGACGGCGACTTTGTTAAGGGAGGGAAGAAAATTCATTCTATGGCTATTCCATTCTGTAAAAGAAATAGTCTCCTCGGTTTTTCCGGTTTCAGGGTTGAAAATCAAGATTTTGCAGGCATTTGTTGTTCCCAAAAGCCATAAGCGGTCTTTATATGGAGTCACCTGTAAAGCTCCGAATTCATAGCGACCATCTGAATAATCAATTCTAGAGATTATCTCCATTTTTTCTGAATCAATTACAAATGTCGAATATGATGGCTTTGAATTGTGATAGGTTATATAAACCAATCTATCTGACAAAGAAAACTTATTGGTAATCTTTTTTATCTTTGTATCTTCCGCATGTTCGTGAGAGAATAACGACCATAAGTTACATGAGCAAAATAAAAGGGCAAGCATTGTACATAGAATTATTTTCGATAAAAATTTCATAAGCATATCCGCTTCGGTAAGTTCAGATGAAACATTCAGTTCAAAATCTAAAATTCCTAGATTATAATAATAAGATTATACCATAAAGAAAAATCTTTTCAACATATCAAGTTTTTTGCTTATACAAGGCCATAGGAATTCCGAAAATCAGATTATGGTAAAGTATGTTCTGAAAAGAATTGCACTGGCACTTTTAAGCTGCTTTGTAATAATGACCCTCATGTTCACCCTCTTTAAACTGCTGCCCAATCCAATAGAAGCACAGCAGGGTGGATTTGACAAAGCCTTAAAGGACATGTACGAAGCCTGGGGCTACAACAAACCCATCATCGTGCAGTACGGCATTTTCTTAAAAAATGTTTTCACAAAATGGGACTGGGGTTTCTGTACCACGGTGGGAACTTTTCTTCAGCCGGTAAGCGAGTATCTTGCCTCAAGGCTTCCCGCAACACTTTACCTGAACATTTTTTCCGTTCTGCTTTCACTTCCTCTGGGAATTGTATTTGGCATAATCGCTGCGGTTTACAAAAATAAATGGCCAGACCATTTAATTCAATTTTTCATCATGCTTTTTATTTCAGTGCCAAGTTTTGTATATGCATTTCTTCTACAATATTTTGCAGGCTTTAAGCTGGGACTTTTTCCTTTGGTTTTCAAAGGTGGTAACGACTGGTTCTCCTGGCCCATGTTCCACAGTGCAATACTTCCCATACTTTCACTTTCCTTTGGAACAATCGCAAGCTACATGCGCCTTATCCGGGCTGAACTTACAGAAACACTTACAAGCGAATACATGCTTCTTGCGCGTGCAAAGGGACTTACAAAAACACAGGCAACAGTTCGTCATGCCTTAAGGAATTCTCTTGTACCCCTCATGCCTTCCGTACTGGGAGAATTCATTTACATCATCATGGGAAGTTACATCATTGAAAATATTTTTGCCATTCCGGGAATCGGACGTACTGCAATTCTTGCTTTTACAAACCGGGACTACAGTGTCTTTATGGCCTGCGAAATGTTTTACGTTGCAATCGGACTGGGGGCCGGAATTCTTGCAGACTTAAGTTACGGACTCATTGACCCAAGAATCAGAATGGGAGGCGGAAAAACAAATGAACTTAAATAACATTCCCAAAGAAAAATTTACCTTTGTGCAAAAAGATATTTCCCTAAAAGAAAGTCCGCTTACAACAAAACCCACCGGCTACTTTCAGGATGCAATGATTCGCTTTGCAAAAAACAGAGGTTCAGTCATCTGCTTTTTTATCATACTGACTCTCGTTCTTTATGCAGTCCTTGCACCTTTCTTTTCAAAGTATAAAATCAGCGACAGAGACGGCTACTATGCCTACGCAAGTCCAAGGGCAGAAGTTTTTTCTTCCACAGGATTCTGGAACGGCTGTAAAACCCAGGAAGTAAACCTTCAGAGCTACCAGTATTTTTCTTCCATTCCAGGGGCCTTAAGAAAAACATACCGCACTATTCAAAAAGAAATAGGTCCTTCAAAACAGACCTGGTATAGAATTTCCATTGACACTTATGCAAAAGTCGGCTGGGTTAAAGTGCTGCTTTCCTGTGAGGAATTTGAAAAAGCCCTTGCATGGGAAAAAGAAAATGGAGTGCAGCTATTTTACCCCCTGCTTAATGAAAATAAAA
>JAEEKM010000039.1 GCA_016282455.1 Treponema sp.
GTCAGATTAGCAGAACTGCTTGCAATTGGAGTGTCGTCTAATTTCTTTATGGAAATGGTAACATTAAATGTATAACCTGTTCCCAAGTCATTGCTGTCAGATTTTGTAAGGGAAAGTTTTATTCCGCCGCTTTTTACGGTAATGGCATCGTAAGTAATACCCGCTGAATCATCCGACTCCACATTTAACGTTATGTCACTGATATTCATGTTGGTTTCTGTTGTTGCAATGGCATCAATTGTCGGCAGTTCCATTGAATCAGAAACTCTGGATGAAAAATCCGGTATTTCTATAGAAGGAATTGAAAAATCTCCAAAAGAGAATGCTGGAATGGGAATCTCCACGGGGTCAAAGCCAAGTCCGTCACCGCCCAGTTCACCGAGTTTTGAGTCAATATCCAGTCCGTCAAGATAGGATTTAATGTCAAAATTGGGCATTTTGTCGTCAAAATTCATGTGGAGAACGTAAGAGAGCACTCCGCTTTCGTCGTCATAATCCCAGAGGTCTACGGTGTCGCCCAGTCCTGCTTTTGCATTTTCAAGCATATCACTGGGGCTGAAACCGCTTAAGGCTTCCTCAAGAAGGGGGGCCAGGTCACCAAACTGAACACGATAAGCCGCCTGTGTAGAAACTTCTACTTTCTTAGGCAGAGCCAAATTTCCAAAATTACAGGAAACTGTTGTAAAAAGGAGAGCCAGCGCTGCAATCATTGCAGAACATTGTCCAAAAGTCTGTCTTTTCATTTTACGCTCCTTAAAGTCAAAAGGGTAAAAAGAGTTCTTCCTAAGCATTAAGTATAGCACAAAGGAAATTAAAAAACAACATTCTGTAAGAAAACAAATATCCCCGCCCAGAGGTTACAAAAAAGTGTATTTTTTAAAAAGAAAAAAAGTATTGCTTAAGGAAACTGGTACGCAACGGAGTGTCATCTGGCATGGGTGGCAATTTGCAGCCGCAGTAATCATAACAGTTAAAACTGGATTGTGGGTTCATAATAATCGGTCCCACAAGAAGTCGCCTGCAACCGTGCCAGGCCCCATGTCAGATGACACGGGAGTGGAGTACCAGTTTCCATAACCTAAAAACTTGCTTTGTATATTTTTTATTTCCAGTAAAGTTCACTTTCAAAGGAAACGTCGCTTTCCGTCTTTCCTACGACAGTAATTTTCTTTGCCGCATCGTCAATATTTGCCAGAATGCTCATTTTTTCACCCAGCATGGCTTCTTTTGCGTAATTGATTCTGAAATCAGTAAAGTGCTTTTCGGCATATTCTACCGGCAGAGCATCCATAATAAATGCGCCGTAGCGGGAATTATTTGTGTGGCCGTTTCCGTCAATGTCGGAGTAATGGATTGTTCTTCTGTCTAAAAGCTGCATTTCTTCCGGCACAAGAATTTTTCCGATTTTCATTGAATCATGCTCAGTCTGTTTTGTTGTCTCCGGGCGAAGGGTAAACTTTTTTGTTGGAACAATTCTTCTTGCCACAGGGTCAACCAAAAGCCAGGAACTGTAGCCGGTTATAAGTTTTTCGCCTGACTTTGAACTAATCTCATAAGTGCGCATGAGCTGCAGGGCTTCAGGTTTTTCTTCCCAGGTAGTTACCATGATGTGTTCATTCTCATGGGGCAGCCTGTGAAAACGAAAAGCCGAACGGGAAACAAGAATGTAAAATCCTTTTTCCACAAGAAACTCCCGGTCCATTCCCCTCTGCCTGTAATCTTCAACTGCAATGTCAGAAGTAAGGCGGAGAACTTCATTTAACGAAAGTTCCTGCCTTCTGTTACACTGACTAAAATACACATTACTTTCTGTGTGAAAGGTCAAATCTTCATCATGCCACTGTTTAAATTCATCCATTTTCTTTACCTGCTGTTTTATTAAATTTATCTGTCGCGTGATTCTGCCTTGTCATCTGGAACAATGATACAGTCCATCACAATATTTTTTTCACGTGCAATTGAAATTACATTTTCTTTTGTCATTTTTTTAGAACCCCTTGGATGAGGGTGCGGTTCAGCATCTCCAATCAGAATGATTTTTTTTACCGCATCTTCACGCCACTCGTAAAAAGTAAGGCTTGCGTAAAGGGCTTCGTACACTGCTTCCGGAACATCTCCACCTTCGTTTCCGCGAATGACTGCCGTGCGCAAATTTTTCATCAGCTGATTTAATTCTTTTGTAAAGGGAAAAACTTTTACAGGAAGACTTCTGTAAATGTAGTTGTCTCCATAATCTCTGTAAAAAAGAAGTCCCATGCGTATGTCTTCAAAATCTACAAGCTGGTTTACAAGACGGGGAATCCATTTGTCCTTTAGAGTCTGTAAATCATCCTTCATGCTGCCGGTAGTGTCGATTGCAAAAACAATATCCACTTTTCCCTTGGGAGTAATTTTCTCAAGAAGACCGGTAAGATCATCTGCTAAAGTTTCTGGTCCACGCGAATAGGTTAAAAGACCTCTCGTTCCCTTTGCAATCTGGTCGTAGGCTTCTGCGGCATCAGAGTTGTAGTCGTCAGTAAGGATGATGGGTGCTGGAGAGGGCATGGGAGGAAAATCAAACATAAAGGGATTGTCCTGAAACTTTCCAGTGTAGTCTCCGTATTTTTTTTCAAAGGTGCGGATGTTTATAAAAGTTCCTTTTCCAATCGTAACGCTTCCGTGCCGTGACCAGGGGTAGCCGTATTCCATTTCGTTCGGAATGTAAAGATGAAAGCACTCCCCCAGACTCTGATGCTTAACGGGTGTTGAAGACATGATGCTGAACTTTGAATATTCAGACTTCAGTTCTTTTCCGTTTAAGTAGCGGATTTCATCTCCGTTTATGGAATTATATTCTTTTGCCCGATAGGAATAATTGTCAGCCTTGCCGGAAGGATCCTTTGTTGTTTCCACCAGCATGACACTTTCTACTCCGGGCTTTTTTTTCACATAAAGATTTACGCCGATTCTTTTTCCACTCTCGTCTACATGCTCGCTAAGGGAAATATCCTCCTGCAAAACAAACATTTCTTTGTCTGCCCACAGAGGACTAGAGGCACACAGAAAAAGCACAAGTAAAAGAGACCGGACTTTCATTTTCTTGCATGAATAGACTTTCATACTTCTTTATCGGAAGAATTTATGTACCGGATAAGAGAATTGTGTGAAGGATTTGTGAATGAAAGTTTATTATATAATTAAAAAAAGCCACGCAACGGAGTGGCAGTTTTTACTTATATAAACATTCTTCCCCACTTTTACATATCACCGCAAGTCGTTACAATAAAGTTATGAAGATGATTCTGTTAGGCACAGGCACCAGTCATGGTGTTCCTGTCATTGGCTGCAGCTGCCGTGTGTGTACTTCCCGCAGGCCGGAGAACAAACGTTTAAGATGCTCAGCCTATGTAAAAAGCGGTCACGGTAAAGAGCAGGAA
>JAEEKM010000040.1 GCA_016282455.1 Treponema sp.
GATGGTTATGTTTGTGAGTGAAAGTCCGTAGGCAAAAATCTGTATGGGGGTTGCAACTACCGGGAGAATGGTAAAGAGCACCAGCATTATGCGGATTGTTTTGTTAAGGCGGCTGTAGTACTGGATAATCACCCATAACTGCATTGCATACACAAGAAGGGGGAAGACAAAACTCAGCAGATAGAAATTTGACCTGTGATAGCGGTTCATTTCGTCAAAGACGTAATAGAGACCGGTGAACTGAGATATTACAAGCAGCAGCATTCCGATGATTGCACTTACTCCTGCAACCCACAGGCGTTTTGGAACTTTAAGAAGATGTCCTTCGTGAGTGACTAAGTCAACCAGATAAAAGTTGAACATGAAAATTTCAAAAAGGGTCAGAAAGAAAACAGAGAAGTTTGTAATGCGGACCATCCACCAGCCCATTTGACTTGTGTCACCCCTAAAAATGTAAGCATAGCGGTCGTTTATGAGAAGAAGGGCGGCAGAAATTTCCATGAGTACAAGAATAACCTTGCGGGTGCGAGACAATGGTTTTGTGAGCAGAATGAACAGAACCTGCGCAAGGCAGATGCCTGCTAAAGCAAGCATTACGTCCATCTGGAAATGCCTCAAGAATTCCATTCTTCTATTATACAACCAAAATTTGCAAAAGTCATTTTATTTTGAAAAAAACGTTTATAGACTCAATATGGCGAAAGTTCAAGGGGTTCACCTTGACGAGCAGAGACTTTTTCTGATATAATGTATTTCACATTCGGGCCATTAGCTCAGCGGTTAGAGCAGGGGACTCATAATCCCTTGGTCCTAAGTTCAAATCTTAGATGGCCCAGTATTTTTACGAAACTTCCTGTTTAGCGCAGGAAGTTTTTTTTACATTACCCTGGACAAAAACATGAAGAGAAGCGTGCTGCCAAAAATGCTTACCATGGAGTTTTTGAAAAGCAGGTGAAGCACTATGGTTGCGGCAATGCCAATCAGGTAGGGTGCACCGAAGGGGGCAGAAGTTATGTTCATGTCCTTAAGGCTGTATATTACCAGAATTGCAATTATCATTGAAGGAATGTATTTTTCAATAAAGCGGATTATGGCAGGTGGTTCCCGTCTGTTAAAGAGGGCAAAGGGGAATAATCTTTCTGAAAAAATAACTAATGCGGAAAGGGCGGTGGCAAGCAGTGCCATGGGGAGTGAAAGTGCCGTCATTTTTCTTCCTCCGTGTTTTCTTCTTTTTTCATAAACAGGTGCCGGCCCCTTACAAGTACAATTGCAGCTATTCCAAAAAGAACTGCTACAAGCATAATGTTTGTGGAGGGGAGTATTCCAATCTTGCTCAGCAGTATTGCACCTGCGCAGGTGAGTATGCCAATCAGCGGGGGAACAATGTCCTTTGATTTTTTTATCTGCTCAAGAAGTATGACTACAAAAAGCGAGGTAAGTGCAAAATCAATTCCTGTAATGTACTGCTCCAGTTTGTAGTGTTTTAAAATCTGATATGCGACGGCTCCGATTAATCCGCCGAGAATCCAGTAGATGTGATCGAGTAAAGCGATTGTTCCAAGAAATGGACCCGGCTCTGCTTCTTTGGGGACTTCTGTTCCAGTAAGAAGGGCGTAGGTTTCGTCAGTGAGGGCAAAAATCAGATAGGGTTTCCATTTACCAGTGTTCTTAAATTTTGTAATGAGGGAAAGTCCGTATACAATGTGCCTTATGTTTACAAGAAGTTCTGCAATGAGAATCTGCGGAATGCTCATGCCTGCTGCAAAAAGTCCTGCCGCAATGTATTGACCTGCTCCTGCGTACATGGTCACACTCATGATGGGTGCAATCCACCAGGGGTAACCTGCGTTTACAATCATAAGTCCGAAGGGAATGCCGATTGCCAGGTAGCCGAAGAGCACCGGTGTAGTTATTTTAAATGCCTGCCTGAAAAGATACTGATTCATTTTTCCTGCATGATTATATTTTACGTGCCTTTTTTTTTCAATATAGTTTTTTTGCTGATATGGATTTTTTGCCATTGTAAAAAAGTATTTTTGTCGTTAAAATCCCTTTATTCATGCGTGACTATTATGAAATTCTTGGAGTACGGCCTGATGCAAGTGTTGCAGAAATCCGCCGTGCTTACCGTAAAAAAGCTAAGATTCTTCATCCTGACCACAGTAAAAAATCTTCCGAAGAATTTATTGAGCTTCGTAAAGCCTATGAGACTCTTTCCAATGCCCGTACCCGTGCTTTGTTTGATGAAAACTCAAATGCCCGTCAGTATGAGAAAAGGCAGTCTACACGTAAGGAAACTTTTGATTACAGAACCTGGCTTCTTTCCCGAGATGATGATGAGAGTCGTGCAAAACTTATTTTCTTTGATTTACTTCATCATAATGAAGATGCGGCTGTGGCGGAATTTAAGCGCATGAACATGAAGAATTCTTCTTTCAGGCTTTCACGCTGGTTTACCCGTGAAGACTTTATGGATTTTGGATTCATTCTTTCAGAAGAACTTGTCCTTAGGCAGGAATATTATGATGCTGTAATTCTTTTGGGGCAGATTATTCAGATGGAATATTCTTACCAGTACTTCAGGCTTTTCTTCCCGGAAGTTAAAGAACTTGCACGCCATGTTCTGCGGAATGATATTGAAGGCAGTGTGAGTGATGAACTTGCCATTGATGCATGGGAACAGGCACTGGACCTGCGCTTTGGGAAGCATGATGATATTTTCTTTTTACAGAAGATGGCCGCTGCCTACGAGAGAATCGGAGACCCCCGCACTGCACGCATCTGCCGGGAAGAAGCATTGCGCCTGGAAGAATAAAAAGTGGAGATAATCGGAGTCGCCCTCTGGTCGGACACTTCCTGTGTCCTCCCGCCGGGCCTGTTCAGTCGCTGACGGTGCCCTCCATGGCACCTTTTCGCTTCGCGCGCTCCTTCACTTCGACTCCTTTCTGTTTTCTTTACAGAACATAAATTGCAAAAAAAAAGAGAAGTTTCTTTTTACAGAACTTCTCTCGTGGAGATAATCGGAGTCGAACCGACGACCCTTTGATTGCGAACCAAATGCTCTACCAACTGAGCTATATCCCCGTGTGAAAAAAATATAGCGGAAAAGGGGAAAAATTACAAGGGTGCTTCTCCGTACATGTACTTGCAGTAGTTTGGGTCAGAGGGAATGCCGAAGGAAAGTTTATCTAGAAGAACAAGACCTGATGCATCATAAAACTTATAGTTGCACTCAGTGTCCGTGTGAAGAAAATAGAATGCCCCGTTTTTTTCTTTAAGCAAAGTTTTCATTTCAGAAAGCATTATTTTTCCAAGTCCCTGTCCACGAAAATCCTGCAGGGTAAAAAGAAGTTTAAGTTCTGCCCTGTAAAACGAAGGAAGTTTTTTCTCCTGAAGATGACAGTTCCTGTAATATTTTTTCCAGCCGCCAAGATAGATTCTGGTTCTTTTGTTAAGAAGCATGGGAAGAAGATAAAAAATTGATTTTATTCTGTAGAGGGGGTGAAAACTTTTTGCATCAAGAAGCCGTACGCAGAAAATACCTGCCGTTTTCTCGTCTGCATGAAAGACCCTTACTATGGAACATTGCGAGAGGTTGTGGTAAAGATAGGCTTTGCCAAAATAAGATGCTGCTTTTTTAAAAGAAGAAGAATCTGTTTCAGAACATTGAGGTCCCCACATCTGGTTTAGGGATGCAGCAATTGCCTCAATGTCCTTTTGACTGATTCTATCGCAAGAAGAAAAATTCATTATGCAAGGCGGGATGCTATCTCGTCAATAAACTCCCAGCTGTTAACGATTTTTGAAGCCTTGGGTTCTGCAAGAGCGGCAAGGTCTCCTGTCATGATTCCGTCTTCGATTGTACTAAGGGTTGCTTTTTCAAGCTTCTTTGCAAAGTCTCCGAGTTCAGGTGTACCGTCAAGTTCTGCACGTTTTGC
>JAEEKM010000041.1 GCA_016282455.1 Treponema sp.
GTGTTTTCTGCTTCCAAAGTTGAAGAAACAGGACTTAAACTTGCAACAGGATATGCTTTTTTAATGTATCTTATTTCAGAAGACTGAGCTGCATCTACAGAGAACTCTGCAACCACAGTGTTGTCATTTATTCCGTATTTGCAAAGGAGAATCCTTACTTTGTAAGTTCCTGCCTGAGGGAAAGAAAAGTGCATTGTGCAGTCTTCTCCGTCGGATTCTACGGCGTAGGCGTTTTCTACCTCTTTACCAGAGGCATCTCTTACTTTTGCTCCAAGGTATTTTGTCTCTGAACTGAGTGAGTAGCTAAAGCTGTAGCTGCCGTCTTGAGAAGTTACATGTCCGCTATTATCTGCAAAGTCGCAGTCCCCAAGGCTTTCAATTGCATCATAGAAGGCCGGTTTAATTAAGTTCTGCTTTTTGAAGGCTTCCGGTGCACTCGTCCATCTTGCAGTGTCTTTTCCTCCGACAGGGTTTTCAAGCAGCTGGTGTCTGGTAAAGGCGGGGAAGTGTTCGTTTACAAAATGCTCTGGTTTAATAAAGAGGTACTCTGTGGTGTAGTTCTGCTTAAACTCTCCTTTAACTTCACGGCCTGCGTCCCAGGTGCAGTCAAGGAGATAGCAGTCTCCGTCAATGCGCACCACGTTCCAGGCGTGGGTTGCACTACGGTTCCATCCGAAGATGTATTCGCAGTCAATTCCTGCAACTTCACAGAATTTCTGGTAACAGAGGGCGTATCCCTGGCAGACACCTTTTTTGTTCTGGAGAACTGTCCAGAAGTCCTGGGGTGGCATTGGGCTCTGATTTACTCCTTCCATGTCGTATGGAATAAGAAGGGTTAAGACGTCGTGAATGATTTTTGCCTTTAAGAAATCCTCTTCTGTGAAGTCGTTAATTCTTTCGCAAACGTCATACACATACTGGAGGGGGTCACTCTTACGGGTGGCTTCAAGGCTTGTATCTGCAACAATTGTTTCTGCAAGTGCTTCAGGCTCTTCCGTGCGGTAACTGTAGGCTTTTGCATAATCGTCGGGAGTGGTGTAGGAGCCGAAACTTTTTGTTCCCGTAACAGTCCAGGTCTGCCTTGAGTAATAGTTTCCGTCAGAACCTGTAACCCAGAGTTCAACCTGTTTTGCCTTTAAGGGAACGCGGATTCTTTTTTCAAACTTGCCGTCTTTTTTAGTAATGAGTTCGTATTCAATTTCTTCCAGTTCTTCTCCGTCGGGGTCTCCCTGGTATGAAATGCGAACCTGTTCTGTTCCATCGCTTTTGAATTTGATTGTCTGCAGGCTTCCTGCTTCAAAGGTTGTTTCTTCCTCAGGTTCTACTGAATAAAGGCTGGGTTTTGTGACGCTTCCTTCTCCTCCGTTAAGAAGGTTTGTGAGCATATCACAACCAAAAAGGGTAAGGGTGAAGGCCGCCAGAATAAGCGCTCTGGAAATGTTTTTCATAAACAGCTTCATTTATTTTTCTCCTTATAATTGGGGGATATTTAAAAGTATATAGCCTGTTATAACGATTTTCAATGATTTTTTTACTTTCTTTTGTCAGGGGGTTGATTCCTGATTCTTGCCTTGGGTGTTACTTTTTCCCGTAAAAGGTGTTTGATTTTTAGATTGTGGCTTTAAGTCGGGTAAAAATTCATATTTTTGTTGAATTTTATTTGATTTTTTTACAAGCTGTGGTATACTGTATCAAAGTTAAGTGATTTATATCAATTTTTGTAAGAGGTATGTTTATGGAAAACTTGTGTAGGAAAATGAGTGCACTGCTCCTTGCATTTGCTTTTGTTTCCGCGGCTTTTGCGGCAAAACGGGATGTGGACACCTGTGTTTATACCCGCTACGGAAATCCTAACGGAAACGGCTCTCAGGATACCTGGGGGGTGGTAAACTGCCATGATCCTAAGATTTTTCAGGATGATGACGGAACTTATTATGTTTATTCCACAGATGCGGCAATCGGCGGTGCGGGGCAGAAAGGTCTTCAGATAAGAAAATCTACTGACCTTGTAAACTGGGTAAGTCTTCCAACTTCTGCCCTTCAGAGAAAGTGGGACAGGGAATGGCTGCGCTGGGTAAACTTTAACAATGCCACTGCTTCTTCCTGGGCACCAACCGTTATTAAGCAGAACGGTCTTTATTACATGCTGCACGGAATCATTACTGACGTAAACAATTCCGGCTACCCTGTTGCGGCAATTACTCTTGCCATTTCTGCTAGTCCTACCGGTCCTTTTGTTCCTGCCGCAAGTGCAAATAAAGATAAAACCCTTAAACCTCTTCTTGAAAAGCTTGGTGTTAAATATAGTCAGTCAAACATTGTTCGCTACACCTATAACGACCGTTCCTGGGACAGTGATGTTCCTTCCATTGCAGACTGGTACTGCTACAATACTGCCATGTGGGACACACAGAACGGTTACGAAGGGGATGTTTCTTCCATGTCTTTAGGCTTTGGCTGCATTGACCCTGAGTTTGTAACTGATGTTTCAAACGGAAAGCTTATGGAGTATGATATTGCGGGGCGGATCTGCTATGGACTTACCTACGGTTCATGGAAGGGTGGCATTGCCCTTATGTATCTTGATAAAACTTCTCTAAAACCCGTTAATCCTGCTGATGGAAATGAAATTGAGGAACCAAGTGACACTGTGGAAGGTGCATTCGGAGTTGCAATCGGCGGCGGTTATGGGGCTGCCTACGAAGGTGCTCAGGTTATTTACAACGGCGACACCGGTTACTACTACCTCTTTGTTTCTATGGGCAGCCTTGACTGGGACTACCGTGTGGGAGTGGGCCGTTCAAAGGAGATTACAGGACCCTACCTTGACGCTTCCGGAAAGAGCATGCTGCTTGACCCCATGGTTTCAAGTAACTACCACGAGATTGGTTCAAAGATAATCGGTTCTCATGAACTGAAAGGGGAGTATAGCTTCCGCTGTCAGGGTGGACAGAGCATTATGCGCACTCAGGACGGAAAGCTTGTTTTTGCAAACCATGCCCGTACAAATTACCTGCCCGGATACTTTTTCTTCCTGCAGATTCACCAGATGTTCTTTACTGATGACGGATGGCCTGTGATAAACCAGAATGATTACTATGCTGATTCAAAGTTCACCGAGAAAACCGGCACTGTTACTGCGGCAGATATTGCAGGCACTTACAGCACGATTCTTACGGAGAGAAATGCAAAAATCGGTAACTGGAAGCCTTACGGGCATGATTCTGTAGTGGAAGTCTGTCTTGCAGATGCAGTTCCTACTCCTTCAAAAGAAATTACTTTGGGAGCAGACGGTTCTGTTTCCGGTGCCTACAGCGGAAAGTGGACTTTGAGTGATGACGGAAAATTCCTTGTAAATCTTGACGGCATCGGTACTTTCCACGGCTATGTACTTAAAGCCTGTGACTGGGCAAGAAAAAGCGGCAGTGACCGTCTGACCGTAACCTTTACCACAATTGACGGGGAGAAGACAGGAGAGTATTTCTGGGGTAATAAGATTAGATAAGAAAATGACCTCCTGTCATTTTCTTATCTTACGAGTTTCCGCTTCGCGAAA
>JAEEKM010000042.1 GCA_016282455.1 Treponema sp.
AAATCAATCTAAAGTTCCATTTTTTCTGATTGACAATTTTCTAAGAAAAAAATATGGTTTGTTCAAGGTTGAGTAATGGGACTGACACAAAAAGTCAGCCCCATTTTTTTTACCTGATATCTGAGGAGGACAAAATGGCATGCTTTACAGTTCCACTTGTAGAAGGAATAATTCTTTCAGTTGCAAAAAAAAATAGCATTCAAAAAGAATGCCGATTCTGTTATAAAAACAAAACTCGGACATCTTGAAAATATGCTTTATGGTGGAAGTTTTCTTCTGGCAATAGAACATTTTTACCATGGTGAAGTTGTGCTTTATCCGCCATTTCTTACAGCCATGAATAATCCGGAAGATATTCCAGAAATGCTTCATGAAATGGCAAGCGTAGGAGTTTCAATGGCAGCAATTGTTACCATTGTATGGGGACTGGCGGAATTAATTTCGCATTATGCCAATAAAAAAATAAAAAATAAATTTGTGGGGGCATTCTGATGTGTTTGATTTTTACAATAATAAATGCCCTTGCTTTTACACTGGCATTCCTGCTGAATAAAAATGATGAGTGGGCTTCTGGTTTTTATAGTTCACAGCTTGTGGATGAAACGGAAGATTGTTAATTAAAAAAGATATTTTTTTTAGATAAGACAAAGGCGTCTGGTTTCTTATGCTAGCAGAGAAAACAGACGCCTTTTTTTTTATTGCAAATCTTTTTCCTGGAGGAAAGTATATGAAGAAGGTAAATTTAATCGTTGGTGCGGCAATCGCAATCTTAAGTGTAACAGCATTCAGTTCATGTGCAAAAAAAGATGGTGGTAAGACTGTAAAAGTTGGAATCCTCCATTCATTGAGCGGAACTATGGCAATCTCAGAAACATCAGTAAGAGATGCAGAGCTTCTTGCAATAAATGAAATTAATGCAAAGGGTGGAGTTCTTGGAAAGCAGATTCAAGTTGTTCAGGAAGATGGTGCTTCTGAACCACAGATCTTTGCAGAGCGTGCAAGAAAATTAATTCAGAGTGATAAGGTTGCAACAATTTTTGGCTGCTGGACAAGTGCTTCTCGTAAGGCTGTTAAGCCTGTTGTTGAAGAGACAGGAGCTCTCTTGTGGTACCCTGTTCAGTATGAGGGTATGGAAATGAGCCCTAACATCATGTACATGGGTGCAGCACCAAACCAGCAGGCTGTTCCTGCAGTAGATTTCTGCACAGAAAAATTCGGTAAGAATATTTTCCTTGTAGGAAGTGACTACGTATTCCCTCGTACTGCAAATAAAATCATCAAGGCTCAGCTTGACTATCTTGGTGGTTCTGTAGCAGGTGAAGAATACACTCCTATGGGACATACAGATTTCGCTACTATCGTTTCAAAGATTAAGGCAGCAAAGCCAGACTGCATCATCAACACCCTTAACGGTGACTCTAACGTTGCTTTCTTCAAGCAACTTACAGATGCAGGCATCACAGCTTCAACAATTCCTGTAATGAGTTTCTCAATTGCAGAAGAGGAAGTAGGCGGTGTTGGAATTGAAAACCTTAAGGGCCACTATGTTGCATGGAACTACTACCAGACAACACAGACTTCGGAAAACAGCGCATTCGTTGCAGCTTACAAGAAGGCTTATGGCGAAAAGCGTGTTACAGATGACCCTATTGAAGCAGGTTACATCGGAGTTTATCTCTGGGCAATGGCTTGTGAAAAGGCAGGTTCTTTTGATGTAGAAAAGGTTAAGACAGCAGCTAAGGGCATCAGCTTCAAGGCTCCTGAAGGAAAAGTTACTCTTGATGGAGATAACCAGCACATTTATAAGCCTGTAAGAATCGGAAAGATTAACAGCACAGGTTTGATTGATGAAGTCTGGGCTACAAGCGGTGCAGTAAAGCCAGATCCATATCTTTCATCATACGATTGGGCAAAAGGACTGTAAAATGCAGTAATGAAGTTTTGCTATCCAAAACTTCAGACGCAGGTGCGGTGAATAAAAAAGCCGCACCATTTATTCAACCTGCGCCATCCCCGTAACGCCCCTTTTTAAGGACAACTTTTATGGATACAGTTCTTACAATTTTATTTAATGGAATCAGTTTAAGTTCAATTTTACTGCTGGCAGCTATTGGCTTGTCAGTAACCTTTGGACTGATGCGAGTTATCAATATGGCTCACGGCGAGTTCATAATGATTGGCTCTTATACAACATTTTTAGTACAAAACTTTTTTATTGCCTTTTTACCTAAATCAGCTTTTGACTTTTACTATCCGGTAGCAATTTTATTTTCATTTTTAGTGGCAGCAGCTTTCGGTTGTATTCTTGAAAGACTTGTAATCAAGCGTCTTTATGGACGCGAAACAGATTCCCTCCTAGCTACCTGGGGAATCAGTCTGTTCTTACAACAGCTTGCCCGATCAATCTTCGGTGCTCCAAATGTGAATGTTAGTTCTCCGTCTGTACTCAACGGCAATTTCCAGATTGCAGGAGTTGTCATGACCTACAAACGACTTTTCATAATTTTACTTGTAATTCTATGTCTGGTTTTCATGTATCTTCTAATGTACAAAACCTCTTATGGAAAAAAGGTTCGTGCCACAATGCAGAACCGCGCTATGGCACAATGTCTTGGAATTAAAACAAACCGCATAGATACTTTTACTTTTGCAATTGGTTCAGGCCTTGCAGGAGTTGCAGGCTGTGCTTTGTGTCTGCTTGGTTCAGTTGGTCCTTCCCTCGGACAGAACTACATCATCGATACCTTTATGGTTGTAGTTCTTGGTGGTGTTGGAAAACTTTCCGGAGCGATTGCCGGTGCCCTCTTAATCGGAATGAGCAATGCAATCATTCAGTTTGGAACTTCAGCAAATATTGCAAAGGCAATCGTTTTGATTCTTGTAATTCTCTTCCTGCAGAAAAAGCCTCAGGGACTGTTTACAATTCACTCACGCGCACTTGATGAGTAAGGAGGTTCAAATGAATATCAACGAAAAAATATCAAAGTTTTTTACATCGGCCTCTTTTGGTAATGCGCCGACAATTGACGGCTTAAACACAAAAAAGAAAAACCTGGCTTTTGCCATCGTAGTTCTGATTGTAGCCTTACTTCCGCTTTTTCTTTCGCCTTTCAGAGTAAGCCTTGTGGGGAAATTTATTACTTACGCAATTGTTGCTTTATGCATAGATTTGATCTGGGGTTATACAGGAATATTAAGTCTGGGTCACGGAGTGTTTTTTGGACTCGGTGGTTATGGAATGGGTATGTACCTAAAGCTGATTGCAAGTCACGGAAAGCTTCCTGATTTTATGAGCTGGAGTGGTC
>JAEEKM010000043.1 GCA_016282455.1 Treponema sp.
AAGTCAGAAAAGTCTTTTGTAAAAGAATCTCTTTCTTCGGGGGTGTAAAAATCCATGGCAGGATCAAAGCGAATAAAAAGACAATCTTTGGGAAGAAAAGGCTTTAGTTTTTCTGCAAGGGAAGTTATTTTTTTTGTAAACTCTTCTTTAGAGGTCTCTTTTGAAAACTCAGGGGCCATGGGAATGTATGCCAAAGAAAAGCGTTTTATTTTTGCCAGAGTGAAAGAGCGGACTAAAACTGATAAAACAAACGACTGGCCATTAGTTTTGCTTAACGAACGTTCGTTTATCACTTCGTTTGCGGCTTTTTCACTTGGTAAAAGCTCCAGTTTGTTATCATCATGTATGAGAAAGTAGACTGTTTTCCACCCATGAGAAGCCTTAAACTCTGCCCAGAATGGAGTCTGTAAAAACCTAGTGTACATCGCCATTAACTGTGTGGGTGGTGCAGATAGACTGGCCCTTTGCCATAAGTTTTTTTCCTGCGATGTTCACGTTTTTGTCCGTAACTTTTACTTCTACGGCAAAGAAATCATCGGCAGAAATTTCCTGAGGTTTGGCGAAATTTTCATCAGCGCCTTCAAGAATAACTTTTGTTCCGGGTTCTGCCCAGGGAGCTTCAAGAACTTCTACGCAGTCTTTTCCATTTTCGTCTTTATAGTCTGCGGCAAGAAGCATTCCGTGGCTTTCTACTCCACGCATCTTACGGGGTGCAAGGTTTGAGGCAAGAATGATGTGTTTTCCAAGAAGATCTTCCGGCTTAAGGTAATCACGCAGACCGCTCTGGATTATGCGCTCACTTCCGCTTCCGTCATCAAGGGTTTCAATGTAAAGTTTTTCGCCCTCAGGGTTGTTGTCCACCTTAAGGATTTTTGCAACCTTGAGTTCAATCTTCTCGTTAAAGTGAGCGGCCTGGTCTGCAGCAAGGGTGGGTTCTGCCTTAGCCTTCTTTTCTTTTTTAGAAGCTTTTGCCTCAGCCTTTTTACCTGCATTTTCTTTTCTTTCTTTCTGACTTCCGGAATATTTTTCGCGGAAAGCATCTGCGGTTTTCTGGTCAAGGGGTGTAAAGAAAACTTCGGGTGTTGCAACTGTAGAAAGACCTTCTGTTTTACCCAAATCACTCCAGTTAAGTCCGCCTGCAACATGCTCCTGTCCAAAGCAGGGTTCATCAACAGTTTTTCCAAAGTAGGAAAGGATTTTTTCAGAGAACTGAGGCATGTAGGGGTGGGCCATAATCATGAGGTCTTTAATCATGTAGCAGAGGTTGTGAATAAGTTTTGCAGCCTTGTCGGGTTCTGTGGTGCGGGTCTTCCAGGGTTCTGCTGCCTGGAAGGCTTTGTTACCAAGATCACTTATTGCAAACACTTCGTGGAAGGCATCTTTCAGGTCTGCCCATTCAAGGTGCTCGGTTGCCTTTGCTTCGAGTGCACGGATTTCTTTCCACATGTCTTCGTCAACCGGGGCTTCAGGAATTTTTCCGTCATAGTATTTGGTTACAAAGAGAAGGGTGCGGTTTACAAGGTTACCCAGGTTTCCGATAAGCTCACCGTTGTATTTTTCGCGGAACTCTTTCCATGTAAACTGGTAGTCCTGTTTTTCAGGTCTGTTGTAGAAGATGTAGAATCTCCATGCATCAGCTTTGATTCCTGTTTCAATTGCATCAGTTCCAAAAACACCAACTCCGTGGCTCTTTGAGAACTTTCCGCTTTCGTAGTTAAGATATTCTGTGGAACTCATGTGGTACAGTTTTGTCCACTTGTGTCCGCTTCCCAAAAGTGTGCAGGGGAAAATTACAGTGTGGAAAGGAATGTTGTCTTTTCCAATAAACTGGAAGAGGTCTACGGGAGCCTTTGTTTTTCCTTCTTCACTTTCTTCGGGGAGCCACCAGCTCTTCCAGTCAAAGGAAGGTTTACTCTGTGCAATGAGTTCGTCTGCCAGCTGTTTTGTAATGGAGATGTAACCGATAGGTGCGTTGAACCAGACGTAGAATACTTTGTTTTCATAACCCTGGCGGGGAACAGGAATTCCCCACTTAAGGTCACGGGTGATTGCGCGCTCGTTAAGTCCGTCACGAATCCAGGCTTTAGTCATGTTGATGGCGTTGTCGCTCCACTTTCCTTCAACACTTGTTTTCTTAACCCATTCATCAAGTTTTCCGCTGATTGCAGGAAGGTTGATGTAAAGATGCTTTGTTTCACGAACTTCCGGAGTTGAACCGCAGGTAGCACATCTGGGGTTAAGCAGTTCTGTGGGGTCCAGAAGCGAGCCGCATTTGTCGCACTGGTCACCGCGGGCATCTTCATAGCCGCACTTGGGACAGGTTCCGTGAACATAACGGTCTGCTAAAAAGCGGTTGCACTTTGTACAGAAAAGCTGCTTGTTTACGTGTTCTGTAATGAGTCCGTTTGCTTCAAGGTCTTTAAAAAGTGACTGGGTGATTTCCGTACACTCTTCGTTAGAAGTGCGTCCGAATTTGTCAAAGTTAATGTGGAACCACTTGTAGATTTTGTCGTGTTCGTTAAAGTAGTAGTCGCAGAGTTCACGGGGAGTTTTTCCTTCCTCCAGGGCACGGGTCTCTGTGGCAGTTCCGTATTCATCTGTTCCGCAGACATACATTGTCTCATAGCCGCGGCTACGGCAGAAACGGGCAAAAACATCTGCAGAAAGCATCTGTATGAGGTTTCCAAGGTGAGGAATATTGTTTACGTAAGGTAATGCTGAGGTTATAAGTCTTCTATTCATAGTGCAATATTATAGAGATAATTCTCTTCTGTTTCAATATGCCTGAAAAGTTATCTGTTTTTTTTAGCCCTTGTATAATACTTCTTTTCATGTTAAGTTTATATAACAAAGGATTATGGAGTGTTAAAATGGTAAAAAAGTTTAATGGATTAAAGGCCCTGTGCCCAGCCGGTGTATTCTTTCTTCTTACCCTGACAGTATTTTTCTTTTCTTCCTGCGACATGCTTTTGGGAAATAAAGATAAGGGTGATGAAACTAATCAAGAAACAAGCGGATTCGAAATTACTGCTGAAGTTGGTGCCACTTATGCAGATTTTACCTTCTGCACAAATGATGAAATGGCAAAAGTGAACCGCATTAAATACCAGATAAAAGCCGCAAGCGACTCTGACTCTTATGGATATGATTACCAGTATAAGTTTAACACCCTGTATGTGAAAACCTTAAAGCCAGAAACAGAATACAATATCTCCGTGACCTATTATTTTTCTGAAGGTTATTCTGACTATACAGAAAAAGATTTTAAGTTTACAACAAAAGCAGTTTATGTTCCTGATTTTACGGCTGAGTATGATACTATTTACGAAAGGGTTAAATTTTCAACAAAAGAAAAAATAGATGTTCTCTGCGACAAACTTGGAATTTTACGTGCTGAATCGGAAGATGGACCTTATGTGGAAGTAAAAACTGCCTACCGCAATGACAGCCTCTATGATGATAGTGCTGCTTCCCAGAAAAAATACTGGTACAAGTTCCGCTTGTATAAATATGCAGACTCTGAATATAAAATTCATATGGAAAGCGAAAAGC
>JAEEKM010000044.1 GCA_016282455.1 Treponema sp.
ATGAGGGAAGTGTCATCAATGATAGAAGCATTGTTAAGTGAAATCTGAGGACTGTCGCTTTCCTGGTCTATGTAGTAGTGCCTGTTTACAAAAGTTGCACCCCAGCCCTTGCGGCGGTTTTCAAGAGAATTATTTATTTCATCTACATAAGACTGGCTGTTGGAAAGTGTCCACTTGTTTCCTGCCGTGTCTTCCGTACTGTAGGCAAAATAAAGTTCTGTACCGTCTTTGAATTGTGTTGTATCAATCTTCTCACTCTTATAGTTGTTTGCGGTACTCTGGTTTGTGTAAAGATGTTTGTTCTCTGCGTCAACTTCTGTTCCGTCTGTAGGAGTTCCCCAGATGAGCAGGTTTGAAGTGTCTGCCTTTCCTAAGTGGGCATCGCTTGAACTTGCACTAAAGGTAATCTTACCGTTTACATGTTTGTTTCCGTCCTTCATGACGATTGGAAGAACGTCTCCCATTGCACAGTTGGGGCTTTCTGAATCTACAGTGAAGGAACGGGGAATTTCTGTGTAGTTTTCTCCCTGGTTTTCCATGTGGATTGAAACTGTAATCTGGTAAGTGCCGCCCAGGGGTTTTGCACCGTCAGCTAAAGTTTCTTCATCAGCGGCAAGCGGAGTTGCAAAGGCTTCACCTGTTGCAGAGTTCACTGTGGTTCCGATTGTGACTGAAGGATATTTTTCTTTTGTAACTGCATCTGCCTTAAGAGTGTGGTCTGTAAGAATGTTTTGTAAGGCAATTCCTGCTTCGCTTTCCTGCATTACAGAAAAGAAGGTTCCTGTGTCGCAGAGGTACCAGTTGTATTCCTGGGTGTCAGAGAAGTCAGGGTGGTAAGTTCCGTCTTCTCTAATACAGGCTGCTTCATCTATGCGGAGTGGAATGTGAGTGGGTATATCATACTTTTTGCTGGAATCGTTTTCGTTAACGACACTCATGGTAAAGTATGTGTTTGCCGTGTCGATTGGAGTTGTGGTTGTAAGGGTTCCGTGCACGGTGTATTCGTTTGCAGCATCTCCGTAACCGTTGATGTTGGAGAACTGGTCGTGGTTTAAGATTTTATTGTTTTCAAATGCAACCGTGATTGTAGGCGGTGTGCTGTTTGCGGGAACAACAGAAACACCGTAACCCTCATACCAGCTTTCTGCAGTGGAAGTGATGTCTTTTTTGTCAGCAGGTGCAAAGGGGTTTCCGTCTACGTCTTCTCCACCCACAATGATGATGTAATCGGTTTTAAGTCTCAAGCCTTCGCCGACTGTAACATCATAGGTGTTCATATCAATGTTGCTGAAGGCAATGTCTTCTGCAAGAGAATGTTTGTCGCTTACGATTTTGTCCTGTCCAACCCAGAGACCTTCCATGCCTGTAAAATAAGCTTCGCGTTTTTCATCTGTATCAAGTGACTGGAAGTGACTTACAATATCTGCGTAAGTGTGTGTGTCCCCGCTTACCGGGCAGAAACCTACACCAGTAATTGCCTTGGGGTTAATCTGTGTGCCGTCTTTTCCTGCACTCACTTTAAGAATAAAAGTCATGTAGGTAGAACTGTGGTCAGCGGCATCTGTGTAAGTGTTGTTCTTGTAGCGGTAAGTGGTTTCGTCTCCGTTACTTGTTGCGGTTACAGTAAAGCCCTGAATTGAGTAAGTGGGGTCAGCGTCTTTATTTACTTTTGCAATGAGAAGTTTTGACTTGCTTCCTGCTTCGCTTGAAATGTCAGATAAAGCATTGTCAGCCATAATGGCTCTTACTCTTTCCTGTGCTTTTGAAGACATGATTCCAATGTAGGAACCGTCCATGATTTTTCTTAAGTCAAAACTTTCAACCGTGGAAATTTTTCTTCCAAGACTTTTACTTGCTTCTTCAAAGTAGTCGGCAAGTATTGTGTCTTTTCCAAAAGCAGTCTGAAGGTTACTGTTTATGTATGCGCAGTGACTGGTGTTTCCTGCAGTATCAGTTAGTTCGAAGGCAAGGTAGAAGGCTTTGTCTCCGGCTTCTGCATCTCCGTAAAGGGCAATGTAGTTCTGGTAAAGGGCATAGGCACCGCTTGTTGTGTCTGTTGGTTCCTGTGGCGTCCACTGTGCGATTGTTACGGAAGTTTCGCTTGTGTCAAAACCTTCGAAAGTGTTTTTGTAAAGCGGTATTTCTGCAAAAGAAGTGCAATCGTAGGCGTGAACTTTTAGTGTAGGTACATCACTAAGGTCAGAGATTGTTCCCTTGATTATTACATTGCGTCCGTAGCTTGAAGGATTGTCTGCATTAGTTGAGTTTGGTTTTGAAAGGAGGAAGATTGGTGCGGTACTATCGATTGTGATGAGGCGGGTAAGTTCAATTTTGTGCTTTGACGAATCGTAGCCTGTAACGATGATTTTGTAGTTTCCGTCGTTAAGCTTTCCCTTTGGAATGCTCACCTGCCAGGTTCCGTTTAAGATGGCAGCACTTGTGTTCTGATTTTTGTCTATGAAAATTCCGTCGCTTCCGTCTGCGGCAGATGCGGTTCGTTCCTGTCTGGAAGTATAATAACTTCCTTCAACAGTTGTTGTGAGGTCACGGGTTGTTACTATTGAGAATGTAAGATTTGAAAGACCAGTGTCGTCTGACCAGGTACCTGCAACTTTAATGACGTCGTCTTCGTCATAGGAAAGTTTTGCATCATCTGAAGGACTTGTTATGTCCATCTCTGGTACCATGGTGTCTACTGCATCACCAAGACCAATATTGCAGGATAGGACTGGTAAAATGCCTGCTGCAACCAAAACCGATAAAAATCTTTTAACCTGGAACCGTTGAATCTTCATAGCTGTACCTCACTCTCAAAAAAGAGTTTACCGTGTCAAATTTCGGCACTAGTACTCACTATTATTATAATTCACCAGTAAGAAAATTCTATTATTATAAAAATTTATATTTTAAAAATGAAAGTGCGCTTACACTCCCGCAGGGTTTCAGCGCACTTTCAATAATTTTTTAATAATTTGTTATATGAACAATATTGTTAAACAACAAAATGTTAATAAAGGAAAGTTATTTATTAAAGAGCCAGCCGAGGAGGGAAACGATCCAGCCTGCAACGACCATGTAGAAACCTGTAGAAGCATACTTGAGAAGATGCTTTCCGATTTCTGCATAAACTTTTCCGTTTGTGGCAAAACCGATTACGATGATTACTCCACCAAGAATGCTTACAACAAGTGCAAGAAGCTTGAGCATGTTTGCATTGCTGAGTTTTGTAAGGAGTGAAAGAACTCCCAGTGCTGCACCGCACACTGCACCAATAAAGATGAGGAGTGCACCGATTGATACGAAGGATGAACGCTCAAAGTTGATGAGGGCGAAACCGTTAGAGGAATTGATGTTTCCTAAAAAAGTCTTAAGACTGAAGAGTGGGAAACAGCAGAATCCGATAAGGGTTACTGCCATACCAATGAGGTAAAGAAGTTCAAGAACGCTGATGCTATTCTTTTTTGCCATTTTATTTCTCCTAAAATAAATGTGATGTAAAAAGTGTAGCAGAGAAAATGAAATTTTTCAACGAGAATTTTTTTACACTGACCTTTTATTTTAGATACACCATGAGAAGCATGATGTCGCTGTTGCGGATTCCGCTGATTCGGCTGGCCTGACCTAAGGTGAGGGGGCGTACTGCTTCAAGTTTTGTGCGGCTTTCTGCAGAGAGGGAAGGTATTTTTGCGTAGTCAAAGTCGGCAGGGATGCGGGCATTTTCCATTTTGTGGAATTTTGCAACACGGGCATCCTGTTTTTGAATGTAGTATTTGTACTTGTAGTCTTCCTGTGCAATGGTCCAGACGTTTTCTGTAAACTCTTCGGGCTTTTCTGCATTTGGGTGTGCGTTTATGTATTCCAGTGCTTCTTCCACTTTCTGATATTTATTTTCTGTAAGGACAAGCTGTTCCTTTGTGGCAAGACCTGCGTCGTAGGATTTTTTTCTTAAGCGTCTGTCGGCAGTGTCATGTCTGAGTTTAAGGCGGTATTCTGCACGGGCAGTGAACATGCGGTAGGGTTCTTTTGTTCCAAGCGTTACAAGGTCATCAATAAGAACTCCTATGTAGGCTTCATCACGGCCGAGAATAAAAGGTTCGTAGGAAGGAATTTTTCGGAAGGAAGTAAAGCCTGCTTCTTCCTGGGTCTTCTCAAGTTTTTTTGAAAGAACTTCTGTTTCCCGCTCGGAGATTTGTGCAAAGTGCATTTTTTCTTCGGGAGAGAAAATGGGCTTGGGAAGGAACTTTCCGCTTTCCATGCTGGCACATTCGCTTGCGGAGTTTTCATCTGAAGAGCAGAGGGGACCGCAGGTTTTAATGTGGCTTCTTGCGTAGAGGGAAGCGTTTATTCCTGCAACAAGTCCCTGTCCGGCTGCTTCTTCGTAACCGGAAGTTCCGTTTATCTGCCCTGCGTTAAAAAGACCGGCAACCCGTTTTGTTTCCAGAGTGGGGTAAAGCTGGGTGGGTTCAACGTAGTCGTATTCAACTGCATAACCGGGGCGGCTTACAGTGCAGTGTTCAAAACCGTCCATGGTGCGCAAAAACTTATCCTGTACTTCTTCCGGCAGGGAAGATGAAAGTCCGTTAAGATAAATTTCGTCAGTTTCAATTCCTTCGGGTTCAACAAAAATCTGGTGGCGTTCACGGTCTGCAAAGCGCATTACTTTGTCTTCGATTGACGGACAGTAGCGTGGACCAACACCCGAAATTTTTCCTGAGTAAAGGGGAGAGCGGCCAATGTTTTTTCTGATGATTTCGTGGGTGCGTTCGTTTGTGTAAACCAGATGGCAGTTTACCATAGTGCGCTCAACTTTTTCATTTTCAAAACTGAAAGGAATAATTTCTTCGTCTCCGGGTTCTTCTTCCAGAACTGAAAGGTCAACGGTGTGGCGGAGAATTCTTGGCGGAGTTCCTGTTTTAAGTCTGCCTGTGGTAAAACCCAGTCTGCGTAAACTTTCTGTTAAGCCAAAGGCTCCCTGTTCACCTAAACGACCGCAGGGGGCATCATACTCTCCGATAAAAATACGTCCGCCCAGAAAGGTACCTGTTGTAAGAACAATGCTTCTGACAGGTATTACCCTTCCGCGTTCTGTAACCACTCCGATTACTTTCTGCCTCATGCCGCTTTTGGAAGCTTTACTTGCAAACTGGTAGTCTGCACTTCCGCGGCTTTCTCCGGGAATGCTTCCGTTTGTGGCAGAACTGTCACTGTTGGGGGGCAGGGGAGTGTCGCTTTCTGTGGTAAGGATGTCTACCACCGTGTCCATGAGGGAACTTAAGTTTTCTGTATTTTCTATGGTTTTTCTTGCAATCTGTGCGTAGAGAAGTTTATCTGCCTGACTTCTAGGTGCCTGTACTGCGGGGCCGCGGCTTTTGTTTAACAGGCGGAACTGAATCATGCTTTTGTCAATGAGTTTTGCCATCTCTCCGCCCAGAGCATCAATTTCGCGGACTATGTTTCCTTTTGCAATACCTCCGATGGAAGGATTACAGCTCATGCGTCCGATAGAATCAATGGTCTGGGTAATGAGAATAGTTTTTAAACCCATGCGGGCTGCGGCAAGGGATGCTTCTATTCCTGCATGTCCACCGCCAACAACCGCAACATCAAATGAATCATAAAATGCCATAAAAACCGCCAGTGGATTTTTCCACCGCCGTCAATATAGCAAAATAAAGGTTTTGTGTACAGTCTATGGGTTTTAAAGAGTAAAGTACATGCCGATTGAAGGAATGATTGCCCAGCTGCCCTGTACGTCGTATTTGTTGTAGCCGCATTCATAGCGGGATTTGTTTTCTATTTTGTCACCCACCTGCTGTTCACCAAAGGGAATCCATCCGCCTGCAACATCAAGATATATACCGCTGTCTCTTCTTGAGGCAATGCCGATGATTATCTCTCCGCCAAACATGAGGGTCCACTGGTTAAAAGTCTGTTCCTGCTCATAGCTTATGCCGCTTAATATATAGTTCTTGATTTTGCTGTGGCTGAAGGAATTGTACTCAGTCTGCATGCAGCCCAGAAGCGAGATGAAAAAGGAATCTGGTGAAAGGGCAGTAAATCCCATTGCCAGGTCTATGCCCAGGTTGTAGCCGAAGGCAAGTTCTTCTGAAATGTTGGGTAAAGAAGAAGAAATTCCTGTTCCCATTCTGAAGGCTGTTTTAATTGTGAGTCCTGTTTCATGAACGCTTATGAGATCCCAGGTGAAGGTTGGTGCAACAACAGTGCTGGTGTATTGGCTTGAAGTGTACCTTTCAACGGGAACAGTAAATCCAAAGCCTGAAATAATTGTAACGCTGTCTGAAGAACCTGAAGGAGAACTGGTCACTTCGTAAGAAAAGGCAGGGGATGCTGCCAGTGCAAGAAGCATTACGGTGATTGCAGATGCAATTTTGAGGTTTGTGTGATTTTTCATAAAATCCTCCAAAAATGTGTATATTTCTACTATAAAGCCGCCTTTGCCTTTTTTCAAGTTCAAATGAAAAAACTTGCGTAATGCCCTGTCCCCTTTGCATTCCCCTTACATTTTCGCTATTATTATATATATGGAAAGAATTGCAACAGTAAAGCGTGAAACCGCAGAGACACAGATTGAACTTACACTGAATCTTGACGGCAGTGGAAAATGCAGCGTGGAAAACCCCATCGGTTTTTTTAACCACATGCTTACTTCTTTTTGCAAGCACGGAATGTTTGATTTAACCGGTTCCCTTAAAGGTGACCTTGAAGTTGACCAGCACCATTTAATAGAAGATACCGGCATTGTTCTGGGCCAGTGTTTTGCAAAAGCCCTTGGGGACTGTGCAGGAATCAACCGTTCAGGATTTTTCATTTACCCCATGGACGAGAGTCTTTTACAGGCCAGCGTAGATTTTGGCGGAAGAAGTTTTCTTGTCTGCAATGCTGATTTAACCCGCATTCCCCTTGTGAGTCTTGGTCAGGATGGAAAAGAAGCAAGTTTCCAGACAGACTGTTTTGAAGATTTCTGGCAGGGTTTTGTAGGCGGAGCAAAATGCAATCTTCACCTGGATACAATCCGTGGCCGCAGTGACCATCATAAAATGGAAGGACTGTTCAAAGCCGCTTCCAGGGCCATTCGTTCTGCAGTAGAAATTGACCCCAGACGAAAAGGAGCCATTCCCTCTACCAAGGGCGTGATTGTTTAATTTTACAAACGAGGTAAAAAGATGAACTACGCATACGACTGCCACATGCACCTGCTCCCCCTGAGCCATGTGTGCCTTTCAGCCTACCTTGACTACGCACAGAAAAATCCTCTTTCAGAAGCCTACGCTCAGGTTAGTGCCCATGACTATGTTCTGGGCGGAATTTTTAAGCGTCAGGGAGAGGCAAGAAATCTTGTTGCCGTTATGGAACAGCCGGTAGCAAAACAGCTTGCCCTTTACGAAGATGACTTAAGGTCAAAATATGCTTCTGAGAACAAGGCCATAATCACAAATGAGGGAGTAAAAATTGCAGGCGGCGGAGGAAAAAATCTCTGCTTTGAAAAAATTGTTGTCTGCCCTCAGATAATGGATTTTTCATTCCCGCAAAAACTAAACCTCTACTATTCTGATATGCCGGAGCATGACATTATTACTCAGGCAAAAGAAATCCTTTGCGGTATTGAGGAGTTTTACAAAAAGAATCCTCATTCCCTTATGGAAGTAAAACCTTTCTTTGGAATAAATCCCCTTCACTACAGCGAAGAAAAAATAAGGGAAGTGTTAAAGAAAGCTTTCCCCAAGAAAAATATTTTTTCAAAAAATAAAGTCTCTTTTGTGGGAATAAAAGTTTACCCGCCCATGGGCTTTGATCCTAATCCTGATGACGAAAGACTGCGTGCAAGAAACGAAGTGCTTTTTTCTTTCTGCGAAGAACAGGAGATTCCCATTGTAACCCACTGTGATGACCAGGGATTCCGCATGGTACCTCTGGAAGATTCCTTTAAGTACACAAGTCCCGAAAGGTGGCGCCCTGTTCTGGAAAGACACCCCAATCTTTACCTTGATTTTGCTCACTTCGGAAGTCAGTATTACAGGGGAGCTGCCATGATGCAGTTTAAGGGAGCAGTGGAACAGATGTCCGGGCAGAAAAGTGACCGTAGGGATTTGTCCTGGAGGGAACAGATTCTTCTGCTCATGAAAACTTTCCCCCATGTGTATTCTGACCTGTCTTTTGGAGGCGTGAACTCTGCCATGTGGAAAAATGTGCTGGAAGTTTTGAAAAATGCCGGTGAAGAAGAACGTGCCGTTTATTCAAGCCGTCTCCTCTTTGGAACAGACTGGCCCTTAAGTCTTGTGAAAATTCCATCTGCCCTTGACTACTGGCGCGGTTTTGCCGAAAGCGAAATTGACAGTGAACTTTCACAGAAAATCCTCTGTCAGAACCCCCAGTCCTTCCTCCGGTGAGGTTGCCCCAAGAGGAAAATTTCGCTATCATGTGGGCATGAGAAATTTAAGAAGAGCGTTTGTTTTTGCGGGGCTTTTTTTACTGGCCTCGACTTTTTTTTCATGCACGTCACTTCTTGGTTACAGCGTTGTCCTCTGGGCCATTGATGATGAAGAAAGCGGCATTCACATTACAGACGGCACTGTTGTTCCCGTTTACATCAAGTCTAATATTTCGCACGTATATGTGATTGGCATTCCGGACAGCAAGGAAAAAATAGAAGTTCCCCTGTGGAAGCTTACCGCGCCTGACAAAAAGGGACGTGTGCTTAAGCAGGCAGAACGTTTTGTTCCCTACCAGCATCAGTATGCAAAGTGTGTGTTTGACGGTCTTCCCATCCGTTCTGATGCAGTGAATACTTCCAAACAGGTTTACCGCCTGCGCGAAGGGGAAATTATCCGTGCCCTTTACGAAGGTAAGGGAGCCATTCCCACTAACGGAGTTTCCAATCTTGAAGGTAAATGGCTTCGGGTGCTTACAGGTGACGGAACAATCGGCTGGTGTTTCAGCCATAACCTGCGTCTTTTTGCAATGAATGCAGACGGTTCACTGGGTCTTGGTGCAGAAGAAGCAGAAGTTCACGAAGCTGACAAAGTGCTTGATTCAATGCTTGCTTCCAAATGGTATCCCGACTACTACACC
>JAEEKM010000045.1 GCA_016282455.1 Treponema sp.
ATGACTGCATTAAAGTGCTCCATCTGGCAGACGTATTCATTAAGTCCGTCACAGTTGTAATCAAAAGTCGTGAGGTTTTCTTTAAATTCCTTGCATTCCCTTAAAAGTCTTTCGGCCTCATTAAGGGCTTTGTAAGCGTTCTGTCTTTTCTTCGCAACCGCCGGAAGTCCCAGGGGAAGATTTACATAGTTAGTTCCAGTCTGTGCTTCCCAGAGTTTTTCGCTTGCGGCAAGTTTTCTGATTTTGTCTCCGCCGTGCATCTGTGAAATGAGCATGCTTATGTGCATCATTCTTTCGTAGAGATGCCTGTTGGGGGCGTAGGTGTTTAAAAAGTCATATATCGTAAGGGGAAAATGAGTTTTGTTTTCGCTTTTGACAAAGGGCTTTTTTGACCACTGGGCAATGTTCCATTCCATGCCTGCAGAAATATAGGCCTGTGTAAATCTTCTTGAAGTTTTAAAGTATTCTTTTGGAAGAGAAAAATTAAAGGGGGCGTTTTCATTCATTTCACTTTCTATATACGAAAGCATTTCTGTAAAGCACTGGGTTTTTCTAAACGCCTCAAATTCTTCGGGGGTAAAGGAAACAATTACAATCGGAGTGTTGCTTACGCTGTCATCACCTGCAGAACTTTCTTTTTTTACAGCCTTTTGAATTCTCTGTGACCAGAGGGCAAAATTTTCTTCCGCCTGTGGAACCAAGTCCTGGCAGACTGGCAGAACTTTTACGCTTTTTCCCTGTTCACTTACAATGATGGGATAAAAACTTTTTCTTGCAGTTGGAATCAGGGTGCTGTCAAGATGAACGTACTGAATGCCGCAGGAATGTAAGGTTGTTACAAGGGAAGGATCCCAGACTGAACCAAAAAGAGTAATTCCTGTAGGTCTTTTTCCGATTGATGTTCTGATGGAAGCAGTGAACTTTTCTATCTGTGCACTTCTGTCAGCAGGAAAGAGCAGGGGGAAGATGGGAGAATAATAACCGCCTCCAAGAATTTCTACCTGATGACGGTTGGTAAGTTCCCTTAAAACCCTTATTGCCTCGCTGTTGTAATCTGCCATGAAATCAAAATCAGGGCCGGAAAAACTAAAGGTAAGGGGCAGTTTTGGATGTGAGTAGGCAAAAGAAAAAATGGGTTTGTAAAAATCACCGTAGCGCTTTGCAAAACTTTCCTTGTTTTCCGAGATATGAGAATTTGCGTTTATTTCAAGACAGATTGTAACCCCACTCATGAAAGCTGCCTATTCCTCCGACTTCGTATTCATTATTGTATAGAACTTTTTCCAGAATTGAAAGAGTTTTGTAGGTTTTTGCCTTAGTTTTGTTTTGTTATGGCATTGTGAACAGTTGTTTTTTTCATCCTTTGGAAGAACGCAGAGTTCACATTCTTTTGTGTTCTGGGGAATGAGTTTAATAAGATGTTTGGGGCAGGATGGTTCACACAAACCGCAGCCGTTACACATGGAGTTGATTATTGCAGTTCCGTTTGTAATGTCTATGGCACTTCTGGGGCAAACCCTTACGCAGTTTCCAAAACCAACGCAGCCGTAAACACAGTCTACTTCGTTGTCGTAGAGGGAGTAAAAGAGGGAACAGTCCGCAGGTCCGTTGTAGTCAAAGCGTTTGGCTTCAAAACTCCTCTCGGGGGAACAGAGCACAATTGCTTTCATGCCAGTGTCCACGTGGGGGAATGCAGGGTCCGGCGTGTGATGGGCGGTATCTTCTTTTGAAAAGAGAGGCCTGCGTCCGTTTATTTTCTGGGCATTCAGTGAAGGGAAGAGCACAAAAAATACAAAGTAGAGAATTCCACTGATAATTATTGTAAAGAGAATGAAAAATAAAATTGCTGCAATCATTTGAACACTCCGGGATTAAGCCATGTAACGTTCCATACAAGAAGAATTATCATGATAATTGCTATGCTTATAAAGAGCAGGCTCTGGTTTTCCACATCTTTTGTATGCCTTGAAATCTGAATGCGCCTGTTAATTGCATAAAGGAGTGGAATGAGCAGGAAGAAAGAGGCGGAAAAAATAACTGAGTTTATGGCACACTCAGCGATTGTTGTGCTTTCGTTAAGGGCAAGTATTACGTACATAAAGGAAATGCCGAATTCCGCAGTACTTATGCGGGCAGTAATGCGGATGATTGCTTCAATAAAGACCGCAATGGCAGTGTAAATGAGAACTGCAACAAAGGGATACATCTCCGTAACATTTGCAGGAATAAGAAGGGAACGGGTAACAAGGAATGAAAGAACGGAAGTTGCTTCCACAGTAAGTACCAGTTTAATTCCCTTAATCATAAGGTGGTCTGGTTTTTCGCTGTAAACCACTGCGCGGTTAATGCCAATTCCATAAATGAGAACTGAGGAGGTATAAATGATGTAATAAAGAATGTTACTCAGCATCTTCTTCCTCCGACTTTATGGTTTTAATTATATCGAATTTATTTTCTATGTGTGAAAGTAAAATCACAACAAGTGCCGTAAACATAAGGGCTCCCGGAATTGAAGCCCAGAAAGCACCGATAAAGGAATACTTAAAGTCTTTTATGAAAATAAGTTCAAGTACTCCCTTGGGGTATGGAAGAGAAATTGAACCGTAGCCGAAAATGTCCCGGAAAAGAAACATGATAAAGGCAAAGAGAGAGAACTCTCCGCTTCGGATCATATTTTTTTTCACGTCTTCCAGAAGGGATGACATCTGTGCTTCATAAAGGTTTCCCAGAATGAAGGAGGAAACTGCCGGCAGGTAAATCTGAAAGCCCAGTGTAAGGGCCACAAGAGGCGAGTAAAGGATTATGAACTGTTTGAAAAGCACGCTCATAAAAATCAGGAAGACTGCAACGAGCATATCCTGCAGTGCGTCAAAGTGAAGGTAGTGTATGAAGTGGCAGAAAAGTGTGCCTGTGAGCATGAGAAGATTCATTTCTAAAATCAGTACAAGCCCGTAACTCAATCTTCCTGGAACCGGAACAAGAAGTGCCAGGGAAATCATAATGTATTCATAAATGTGAGGCTTTGGTTTTTCAATTGTGCTCATTGCTTTACCTCCTCTTTTTCTCCCAGTGAACCTTTCAGAATAGAGGGAATTCTTTTTTGCCAGTAATTTATCTGGCTGTAGCGGGAGTTTTCTGTAAGCTGCTTTACAACATCACTTTTAATGTCCGCAAAACCCATGAAGACGGCTTTGTCAGATTTAAGGTCGTAAACATAAACCGCACCTGCCGGTCCATAGAGGGTTGTGATTCTGATGATGATTGCATACAGCCATTTGTTGCTGTTTCCTTTTTCAGAAATTTTATAAACTGCACTTGAAGTGGTAAAGGGGTTTGAAAGTTTTACCCAGTCACCAACTTTGTAGGAAGATTCTTCCTGTTCCAGAACCTGTATTACTTCTTCCCTGAGTCCGTTTCTCCAGCTCTTGCGGGAAAGGATTGTAAACAAAAGAAGAATAATCATCATGGCGGCAAGAATGCCAGTGAGTATTCCGTAACTGATGAAGTGTTTTTTTATTTCTTCGTTTCTTTTTGCAATTTCTTCCTGTGAGAGAAGCGGCTGTTCAAAAAGCTGTGAGTCTTCGGGTTTACTCATTTTCTGTCTCCTTCATTGCATTCATTCTTGGAAGAAGAACCTGTTCAATGTGATGTTTTGCCTTACGGCTTTCTATAACCTGAATGAGCGGTGAAAAAAGATCCATAAGGAGAACCATGTAAACGTAACCTACCGGAGAAGTACCGAAGCCTATTACAAAGAAGGCGGTTATGCCTGCAATAATTGCATAGATTACTTTTCCAAAAGTTGTAACCGGCGTTGTTCCGTACCACTGTAAAAGGTAAAGGGTTCCGAATAAAGTTCCAGAGGTAAGCAGGGCCAGCATTATGTCTCCCTGCATGGGAATGCCTCCTACAAAGAAGGGGCTTACAAAGCGGATTAAAAGGGCATAAATGGTAATGAAAATTGCCGGTATGAGATAATCCATCATGTCAAGTGAAATGAGAATGATGGAGGAAATGATTGTAATGAGGTTGAACCTGAAGGCAGGTATGATCGCTCCGTTATCCCAGAAAAGGGAAACATATCCTTCTGGAACTGCAATGCCAAAAAGTTTAAAGACCGTTCTGTTAAAGAAAGCGGTGATTTCTGTGTCTGCACTTATAAGTGGAATGGTTCCGTTTTGAATAAGGTTTAATGCGGCGTTCCTTGTCTGCAGTTCGATTGTAGAAACCTGATATGCGGGGAAGAAGGCTGCGTTCATAAAATAGGCGGTTGCAACTGCGGCTGCAACAGGGTTTGCCCAGGATGAAGAAAAACCTCCTGATGCATATTTTACAAGCATAAGGGCAATAAAACTTATTACAAAAACTGCCAGTACAGGATAGGTTTCCGGCAGAAGCATTCCGATGAGTATTCCCTGAACGGTTGCTAAAAACCAGGACGTGCTTGAAGGTTTCTGGTTTATTAAAGTGATTGCCTCGCTTGAAAGGGAAGCAAGGGTAGAAGCAAGAACTACAAACACCGCAGAATAGCTTTTGGTTACAAAGAGCATGAAAATCTGTGGTAAAAGAAGTATGAGAAGCCCCTTACTTGTACTTGCCAGAGAAGGCGTTATGTAGCTGTATGGGGTGAGCGTAATTTCGTTGAATGAGTGACGCAGAAAGAATTTATTCATTTTTGTTGTCCGTCCTTAACAAAGAAATCACCTGACTCAGCGGCAGTCTTGAAGGACAGGCTGAGTTGCAGAGGTTGCAGTTTGTACACAGGTTTGCAGTAAACACAAGATCTGTTCCCACTGACTTTCCACCTGTCTGGTGGCGGAAAAGCAGGTCTGGTAAAAGTCCCTCAGGGCAGATTGCACGACAGCGGCCGCATCTTACACAGCTTGAAGTCTGCTGGTTGTGTACCTGTGAAAAGGGAATGAAACTTACAGACTTAACGTATTTTGTAATGGGAGTGTCAAGAGTGCTTATTGCACAGCCTGTAACCAGTCC
>JAEEKM010000046.1 GCA_016282455.1 Treponema sp.
CCCTGCTGGAACCTGAAGTAAAAGAAAACTTAACTTTTCAAAATGTAAATTCCTGGAAGGTGATTGACTGGAATGCATCTGAAGAGAACAAAATTGAGTTTACAAAAAATCAGCCTGAAATAATTTTAGAATGTTTTCAGTGCGGAAGACCTGAATGGCTTGATGAAATTTTATTTTCCCCTTCGAGAGAAAGAATTGTAAAAATCATAAATATAGATTACCTGACGGCAGAAGACTGGGCGGATGATTTTCATCTTTTAAAAAGCGGAACAAGAAGTGCACTGGTAAAAAAAATAAATTTCTTTCCAGGCTTTACAAATAAAACAGGCGGTATGGTTTTAGACCAGCCATTTATTTCTTTTGTAAAAAATCCGGAAACTGCGCTTGCAGAACTTAAAGGAAAACTTTCTGATGCTGACCTTTCCCTGCTTATGCCGGAAAACAAAAGTAAGGAAGAAATGAACATAGTCATGTTCTCTTACCCAAGAGATTTTTCTGATATTATAAAAGCATTTTCTTTGCTTGAAAAAAAAGTAAATATTTTTCTTGCAGGCGGAGCGGGTCACGATTCCTTTGTGCAGGCTTACAAAAATGCAGACCTTCCCTTTACACTCGTAGACCTTCCCTTTTTACCCCAGAGTGCATGGGATGCCCTTCTTACCCTTACTGACTTTTCATTTATCCGTGGCGAAGATTCTTTTTCAAGGGCATGTCTTTCCGGCATTCCATTTGTCTGGCATGCATACGAGCAGGAAGAAAACATTCACATGGAAAAAGTAAATGCCTTTCTTAACAGAGTGCGCCAATACAGCCCGTCTCTTGGCGAAGAGGATTTTTTACTTTACAAAAAAATCATGCTCTACTATAACCTGCGGGACCAAAAATCCCCGTCAGAACAGGATGACTTTTCTCAGACACTTTGTCTTTTGCTGAATAAAACTCATGTTCTAAAAAAAGCTTTTGCAGAGTTTTCAAACAGACTTTTTTCCAACGGCGACCTTACGGAAAAACTGCTGCCATTGCTTCAGTAAACCTTTACAGGTCTTAACATATACTTGTAAAAAAAAATAATTTCTGCTATAATCAAACAAATTTTCATATAGGAAGAATGCTATGATATCAACAAACGAAATCAGAGTGGGTTCAGCTTTCATGTTCGAGGGAGCACCTCTTATCGTGCAGCGCATGCTGGGTCAGAAATCAGGCCGTGCAGGTATGGTGACAAAGCTTCGTGTTAAGAACATCGTAACTGGTGGAACTCAGGATCTTGGTCTGGATGCAGGCGAAAAGTTTGACGAAGTGGATTTGGTTGAAAAAATCGTAAAGCTTTCTTACCTTGACGGTGATGACTATCACTTCATGGATCAGGAAACTTATGACGACGTTGTTCTTTCAAAGGAAGACCTTGGTGACAATGCCGGATACATTTCTCCCGATGACGACTTCGACGTTACAATCACTTTCTACGAAGGAAAGGCTGTTGGTGTTAAGCCACCAATCAAAGTAACCCGCACAATCACTTACTGTGAGCCTGGTGTTAAGGGCGATACTTCTGGAAAGAGCACAAAGCCTGCTACACTGGACACTGGTGTAGAAGTAAAGGTTCCTCTTTTCTGCAATACCGATGACAAAATCGTTATTGACACCCGTGACGGAAGCTTCGTAGAGCGCGCCAAAGACAAATAATTTAATTGCACTTTAACCCCGGAGTTTTTCTGGGGTTAGTTTTTAGATCCTGTAGCTCAATTGGATAGAGTGACAGCCTCCTAAGCTGTAGGTTGCGAGTTCGATTCCCGCCAGGGTCATCGAAGAAAAATTTTGCCTCCTGCAAAATTTTTCTCTAGAGTTTGTTACTTGTTTTCATTTCACTTACCTTTTATTTTTATTCCATAATAATGCTTGTTTCTTTTCTCGGTTCGTTTTCATTTCAGTCAAACTCTCCGTTTTATTTTCATAAGTATTGCGCGTCCGCCCTCCATGGCGGTCGTTCTGGAACTGGTGTTTAAGGCTTCGACATTGTAAAGCCTCCTGCAAATTTTTTCTCTAGAGTTTGTTACTTGTTTTCTTGTCTCGGTTTATCTGCTTTTCAAAACTTTTGAGTGGGGCTGTCTAATGAATTGAATGGAGACGGTCATTGAGGTTCTCGAAATGACCATATATACAAATCATTGTGGTTTCGACGGGCTCAACCACCGGGATTTTTACTTTTACGACAGCCCCATAAGAGAACTGCTGTTAAAGGCTTCGACATTGTAAAGCCTCCTGCAAAAACTTCGCAAAAAAAATTGCCAGGTTCATTTTTCTGAATTATAATACATGGTATGAAACTAGCAGAAGCATTACAGGAAAGGGCTGACTTAAACAGGAAAATTGCCCAGTTAAAAGAAAGACTTACAAACAACTGTCTTGTTCAGGAAGGCGAAAAACCTTCTGAAGATCCAAGCGAACTTCTTAAAGAATTCAACTCTTCGGTGCAGAGACACGAAGAACTTATGGCAAAAAACAACCACACTAACTGCCAGACAAAAATTCAGGGAGTGACACCCACAGAACTCATTGCAAAAAAAGATGCACTCACCCTCCGTCTGCAAGCCTACAGGGAACTTGTTACAGAAACAAGCAGACTCACCTACAGGGCCCGGGGATCTGAAATAAAAATTCTTTCTTCCATGAATGTAAGCGAACTGCAAAAAACTGCAGACAGTCTTGCAAAGGAACTGAGAATCATCGACAACCAGCTTCAAGAAAACAACTGGAAAACTGAATTACTGTAAAAAAAATGTGTAGCTGATTCGGGGTGAATGCAAACGCCTGTATGAGGCGCAATTCATACACAACTTACTGAAGTACCAGGGGCGGTACAGGATTTTTCCATCATCGTTATGCCCAGACAGAGTACAACAGTAACGTAATCATTCACAATGTACTACCATGCATTAACCGTTTTAGCGAGGGTGGGTTTGCGGGATTTTATTTCTTGACCGATAAGTTTTATTGGGAGTATAATTGTAAAAACAGAACACAAGTTCTAAAAAGCATTGGATCAACCGGGAGATTTATATGGACGCATCAGCAATTCTCAACACCTTGGTAAGCAAACAGAGCCTTTCTGGAATTGGAAAAGCCGCTGGCACTTCAACTGCAAACGTATCAAACGTTCTTCAAGCAGCACTTCCTTCACTGTTACAGGGGGCAAGCACACAGGCAAACACGGCTTCTACCGCATCAGGATTTGCAGAAGCACTCAGCAGTCACTCAAAGGATGACACTTCCAATGTAAGTTCCTTCCTCAAAAATGTAGACATGGAAGACGGAGCAAAAATCATCTCCCATCTTCTTACTGCAAAACAGACCTCACAGATTGCAAAAGATTCCGGTGTAGACAAGGCAACCACAACAAACATTCTCTCTGCAGTGGCTCCCCTTTTCATGAGTATTCTCGGTCAGCAGACTTCAGGAAATTCAGGCAATGCACTTGGCGCCATTCTCGGCTCCCTCACACAGAACATAAATGTTACAAGTCTTCTGGGCTCTTTACTGGGAGCAGGTTCATCTTCAAACAAACCATCCTCACACAAACCTTCTTCAAGTCAGAGTAATTCTGGAAAAACAGGCTCACTGCTCAGCGGTCTCATGGGACTTCTTAAGTAAGAGTCATTTTTACATTGTGCTATATGTGTTCTCCAAAAGAACACAAAAAAATATAAGGAGTTTTTTATGGCAGAAAAAAAAATCGTTTCCGCTACAACAGGAAAAGAAGTAAAAGGTGGTAACGGAAAAATCACAGCAGCCCCAAGTGGAAAATCCACAGTGGGTCTTCGTGTTTGTGCAGTGATTCTCTGGGTATGTGCACTGGTGTGTGAGTTCTTTGCACTCCGCGTCATGACAGAGATGACAATCATTCCATTCCTTTCTTCAATCGAACCACTTTATCAGGGCATCGGTTTCCTGGTACTCGACCTGATTCTTGTAATCATCGGTGCACAGTTGTGGAAAAAAGCAAACCACATCAACCCCATGTCAGAAAAGAACAAAGCCCTCTTCTGGCTCTGGAACAACATGGGCGTTATTGCATGTGCAATCTGTTTCCTTCCTTTCATCATTCTTCTTCTTACAAACAAAGATGCAGATAAGAAGACAAAGACTGTTGGAACAATCGCTGCCGCAGTTGCACTCCTCATTGGCGGAGTAGCAAGTTACGACTTCAACCCTGTTTCTGCAGAACAGCTTGCTTCAGAGAACCCACAGGTTTACTGGACCGCTCACGGAAAGAAGTTCCACACCTTTGATGACTGCACTACACTGAACCGTTCAGAAGAACTTACCGCAGGAACAGTCGCACAGGCAGAAGAAGCCGGCCGCGAAAGTCTCTGCAAAGTCTGCCAGAAGCGCATGGAAACAGAAGGCACAACACCAGCCGCCCTCGACACCACAAACGCAGTCGACACAACAAACGTTCTTGAGCTCCCACAGGAAGCAGTAGACGCAGCAGAAAACGCCCTCGAAAACCTTGGCGAAGCTGTAAACCAGTAAACGTAAAGTTTATCAAATACAATTAAATAAAGGGATGCACAAAACTGTTTTGAGCATCCCTTTTTTATTGACATTTCTTTAAAATGATAGCAAACGAACTAAGACTCCCAGCCATCAAGTGGTTCTAGGCATCTAAGCTTAACAAAAAAGATTTTCCGCAATTTTCTCACAGGCATTCTCTCCGTCCATGGCAGAACTGACAATGCCCCCTGCGTAACCGGAGCCTTCTCCTGCGGGATAAAGATTTTCTATGCCCAGACAGGCAAAAGTTTCTTTGTCACGGAGAATTCTTACAGGGGTACTGGTGCGGGTTTCGCTTGCAATTAAAAGGGCATCTTTACAGATATAGCCCTTCATGTTTTTGTTCACTTCTTTAAAGCAGGCTTTTAATCTGGAGACAATTTCTTTAGGAAGCCATTCATTTAAGTCGCTGCAAGTAAGACCGGGTGCATAACTTGAAGCAGGTAAAGACTCACTTTTTACACCGTCTAAAAAATCTTCCATTCTCTGGGCAGGAGCTTTCTGTCCTTCTGCATGAGAAAAAGTTTCTTTTTCAAGCCACTCACGCCACTTTAATGAAGCAAGAGCCGGAGATTTTACACAAGCCTCTTTAAAAGAAACAGGTATATCTTCGGGCCTAATCTCCACAACAACAGCCGCATTACTCCACTTGCTGTTTCGTTTTGCAGAAGACATTCCGTTTACCACAAGGCCGTCAGGGGAAGTAGCACTTGGAACCACAAA
>JAEEKM010000047.1 GCA_016282455.1 Treponema sp.
GGAGAAGTGAGCGAAGACAAGTGGGACAGCACCATTGATTTCTTTATTCCAGAAGAGGGTGGTACTTCTTACCTCGACAGCATGGTTATTCTTAAGGATGCTCCTCACTATGAAATTGCCAACGAGTTTATTAACTTCATTCACAGACCACAGATGTATGCAAAGTTCCTGGATGCCTTCCGCTTCCCCTGCTTTGTTAACATGGCCGCTTCTGAATACATGACCACAACCCCCATGTACCAGGCCGAGCAGATGAACAACTGCGAACTCAAAAACGACATAGGCGAAGGCCTAGACAAATACAACACCCGCTGGCAGGGCATCCGATTTACTGACTAAAGCTAGTTTTTACGTTTTTTTGCGCAGCAAAAAATTGACGCTGTGCGGCAAAGTAAAAACTAGTAGAGGTTGCGCAAGCAACCTCCGTTTACTGACTAAAGCGAGTTTTTGTGCTTTTTTGCGCAGCAAAAAATTGGAGCGTTGCGACAAAACAAAAACTCGTAGAGGTTGCGCAAGCAACCTCCGTTTACGGATTAGAGCCAGAGCTAAAACATTATTTAACGGAAGGCCTCTCATTCACAGGGGAGACCTTCCTGAAAAAAAAACTAAAGCAGACGGGTACCTGTGTCCGTTATGCCAAATTTTACGAGGTTCATTTAGACCATAGGAGAGAAAATTGATCAACACAATCAAATCTACCAGATTCCTTAAGGGCATTCTTGTCCTTTCACTTGCCGTAATTGCATCTGCATTTACCTTCACTTCCTGCCAGAAGAAAGATAATGTTCTTTATCTTTACAACTGGACCTATTACACTCCCGACGAAGTTCTCCACGATTTTGAAAAAGAGTTTAACTGCACTGTAAAAATGGACAGCTACTCAACCTGTGAAGAAATGTATTCTAAACTTCGTGCCGGTGCAAAAGGCTATGACGTTGTTATTCCTTCAAACGATTTTGTTGCAATAATGCTCCGCCAGGGAATGCTGCGCGAACTTGATCAGTCAAAGCTTACAAACCGTGATATCATCAATCCGAAAATTCTTTCAATGATTGACTACGATCCGGAAATGAAATATTCAGTTCCATACGCTTTGAGTGCAACCGGAATCATGGTTAACAAAACAAAAGTTAAGGGTGAATATGCACGCAACTATTCTATCTTTGAAGACCCTCAGTTTGCCGGTCATGCAACAATGATGGATGATATGCGTGAAGTTCTTGGTGTTTCTCTCCTTCAGCTCGGTTATGGAATGAACTCCCTTGATGACAGGGAACTTGATGAAGCCTGCGAACAGGTTGTTCAGAAATGGAAGCCAAATATCATTAAGTTTGATGCAGAAGGTTTTGGTAAGTCCTTCGCTTCCGGAGATTTCTGGCTTTGTCAGGGATACCCCGAAATTGTTTTTGGTGAAGTTGACGAAAGCCGCTGGGAAGATACAATTGATTTCTTTATTCCAGAGGAAGGAAGTCCCGCTACAATCGACAGTATGGTAATCCTTAAGGATGCTCCCCACTATGAGCTTGCAAATGAGTTTATTAACTTCATTCACCGCCCCCAGGAGTATGCTAAGTTCCTTGACGCCTACGGTTACCCCTGCTGCGTAAACCTCGAGGCTGCAAAATATGCAAGCAAAAAGTCCATGTACGACCCCGAGCAGGCCTACACCTGCACCCTCAAAGCAGACTTAGGCGAAGGCTTAGACAAATACAACACCCGCTGGCAGAAGATCAGGTTCACGGACTAGAGCTAGTTTTTACGTTTTTTTGCAAAGCAAAAAATTGACGCAGTGCGGCAAAGTAAAAACTAGTAGAGGTTGCGAAGCAACCTCCATTCAGAGATTAGAGTGAGTTTTTAAAATAAAAAAGACCGGAGAATTGACTGCAGTTTCAGACAACTGCTTTCCTTCTCCGGTCATTTTTTTTAGGCTGTAATTAAATTAGAATCTGACGGTTTCTACCATGTAGCGGATTGAAGTTCCCGTATCATCTTCAAGTGTTTTTTCCACAATGAAGACAAGGCTTTTTCCGCTCTTGTCACTAAAGATTCTGTCAATCTGGTAATTGCTGATTCCCTTTCTCTGGAACTCAGGTGTACCAACTTTCCATGAACCGATAAGGTTTCCGTTTTCGTCTTTTTTCTTAAGGTCAATATAGTACTTGGACTTTACGTTCTTTCCCTTTCCATAAAAAGTAGGAACAAGTTTAATGTGGTAAAACACACTGCTTTCCGGAGTGGAAGCTTCAAAGTCCTTAAAGACAATTTCTGCAGTGGGGTTTTTGTTTTCCACTTCACGCAGGTAGAGAAGAGTCTGGTCTCCGGCAGGCTGTGCTTTATATTTTGCAAGTTTCCATTCGGTTTTTTCACGCAGTTCTTCATAAGCTTTTTTGCCTGAAATACTGCCTGTGTTTTTGCTTGCTTCAGTTTTGAAAACTTCATTTTTCACAAAGTCATTTTTGCGCACGTCTACAGTGTATATTTCTGCCCAGGCTTCATAGTTTTTATCTGTTTTTCCATACTGACCAAAAAGGTAGGTGAGTCCGTCTTCCGAAAAACCAATGTCAGAAAAAACAGCGGCATCTCCTGCAAAGGCAAAGTTCAGTGACAGGGCAAGGGTCAGTGCACTCAGTAAAATCTTCTTCATGTTTCCTCCCGCAAAACTAATGTTAAGTTTAAAATGCGTCTCTTTTACATATCGGTTTATAAAATAAAAACTTTAGGAAGGCTTTATTAAGTGGGTGTGCTTTTGAGTCTGCGGGGGAAAAGATTTCCGATATTTATTGAACTAAAAAACAATGGCAGGAGCTGTTTATGAAAAAAAATCCGGGTAAAAGTATTGCAGGAAAAATCCTTTCAGAAAATCTTTCTGTAGAAGATGTAAATGAAATTATTGAAGCCCTAAAATTTAAAAAAGCGATTGTAGCGGCGGTTATGCCCTTTACTCCTTCGAGTGAAACTCTGGAACATTTTCTTGAACGTTTCTGGGACTACAATAAATCGCCCTATGTAAGGGACAAGCATATTGCGGGTCAGACCATTCACAGGCGTTACACAGAGATTATGCTGAGCCGGGCAAGAAGATACTGGATTCCCCGTCTGGGTAAAAAACTTATCGGAGAAATAAAGCGCAGTGACATTCAGGGCATGCTGGTAAATCTTGCGACTGAAAAACAAAGTGTTCCC
>JAEEKM010000048.1 GCA_016282455.1 Treponema sp.
ACATCAGACAGCTCTTTTTTAAGCTCGGCACTTGGGGTAAAAAGGACACGCAGGTTCTTAATATCGTTCGAACTTACGTCCTCTGCCTTTTCATGCCCTACTGAACTAAAAGACAGCTTAAATATTCCAAACTTGTTCAGTCTGATGCGGTTAGAACTTTTCAGGTACTGCGGCATCTTATCCAAGAAAGTCGCAAGCTGTCGCTTGCTTCACAAGTTTTCGTTTTACGAAAACTTGCATCTATTGGTTTGCATATAGTTTTATCGATTTTCTTTACGGAAAGATTGATTTGCAAGTTTTGGGAGCGTAGCGTACAAAACTTGGGAAGCAACCGTAGGTTGCGACCACCTCCGCTAGCGATTATTTTCTCTGGGAACTCCGACGGAGCCCATATCTTCGGCCGAAAGATACGCTTTAAAGATAATAAATTCAGGTGTCAGTCGGCAAGTTTTTTCGGAAAATTTTAAGGAATTTGCCGTAAAATTCTCAGTGAGTTTTGGTCAAAAAGTCACTGAGTTTTTAAAAATTTTCACTGACTTTAAAAAAATTCTCAGTGAGAATTTTGAGAAATGATTTTTTTCGCAGCCCTGAGGATACTTTGTTTTTAGGAGTGCAATGGAAATATTTTCACCGGATTTATTTTCTGCAATGGCTTTTTCCAAAACAAGAAGAATGTATTCTTTGTTGTTCTCAAGAGCAATTATTCCGCGGGCACCAACAATGTGGCAGACAATGGAAAAACCGTCTACAACTTTTGCAGCCTCTTCCTGAAGGGTTCTTTCGTCAATGGTAAGATAAGGCTCACACTCGGCGGCATTCAGAAGAACTGTATCAACATGCTTATCGGGAGGAACAGAAAGTTTTACGTGGGCAGGGAAAGAAGCACCACCCATTCCGACAATACCCGCATCTTTAATTATTGCAATAGCGGCAGATTTTTCACAGGTAAAGGGATTAAGGGGCGGCATAAAAGCTTCTGTATCAGAACCATCGGCTTCAATTACAATGCAGGGAACTTCTGTGTTTCCCGTTACTATTGCAGTCTGAATCTTTTTGACTTTGCCTGAAACGGAAGCATGAACAGGAGCAGACATGAACTTGTCACTCTCTGCAATTTTCTGGCCACGGACAACGACATCCCCTACTTTTACAAGAGGAGTGTTGGGGGCACCACCCATAGTGACGGGATAGTCACTGTTTTGGAAGAAGGAAAAGCATCAGTAATAGCACACTGATTGCTCAGTTCTTTCATCTCACGGGGTTTTATTCCCCCTTTAAAAGTGTGCGTTTTCATGCTATACATTGTACTATGAAAACGCACTGTTTTCAACAGAAAAAGCTAACCGTTTTCCCTGGCAGATTCTCTGGCATTTTCCCTGACTTGTGAAATTATCCTTTCAATCTCATAAACATGGGCCATAATTTCTGCATAATTTTTGTCAGTATCAACACCGACTTTTTGAAGAAACTCAATTTCTAAAGTCTTAATGTCATACATAATAGTTCTTCCTATACCTTAAATTTCTGGATTTCCTTTGTCACACTCTGAATGCTCTGCACATTCTCGCCGCTCTTGTCGTTAATGCGCTGCATTGCATTGTTAATGTCGCTCACACCAGTAGACATTTCATTCATGCTGTTGGAAATTTCGCTGGTAACGGTAGAAAGTTTATCCATTTCAACAAGGATTTCTTTACCGCCCTGTTCCATTAATTCAGCACCCCGCTTAACTTCCTGGGTAATCTCGTTAATCTTCTGGATTGAATCAAGCACCTGCTGACCGCCTGCACTCTGTTCATCCATGGCACTTTTTATTACCGTTTCCTGGGCTCTAACTTTCTGCGTGTTTTCAAAAATTGCATTGAACTGTTTCTGAATTTCTTTTGAACCGTCAGAAACATTTGCAATCATTTCTTTAAGTCCGTTGAGCACTTCGGAAATCTTCTTACCCTGAGAACTGGAATCTTCTGCAAGTTTTCTGATTTCGTCTGCCACAACAGAGAAGCCTTTTCCCGCCTCACCTGCATGTGCCGCTTCGATTGCAGCATTCATGGCAAGAAGGTTTGTCTGTTCTGCAATATTCTGAATCACATTGGACGCTTCAATAAGTCCTTCGGAGTCAGAAGAGATTTTTTCCATAACCTGTACGGTTTTTTCAACCACAACTTTTCCACTGTCGGCAGAAGCAGAAAGTTCACAAACGGCAACTTCATTTTTCTGAAGAATGGAAGTTACGGAACGGATGTTAGAAACCATCTGTTCAATTGCAGAAGAAGACTGTGCAACACTGTCGGCCTGAATGTCAATGTTACCGTGAAGTTTTTCTATATTACCGGTAATCTGTTCCATGGTAGCAGAAGTTTCTTCCACACCTGCAGACTGATTCAAAACTTCATTTTTAATGCTTGAAAGATTAGATGCAATCTGATTGATTGCACTTGCAGTTTCAGACATATCAGAAGAAAGGTTTCCTGCAATGCGTTCCATATCTCCAGACTCATGAATAATCACTTTCATGGAAGAAGCAATTTTTTCAAAAGTTTTATTAAAGTAATCGGAAAGCTGTGTAATTTCATCTCCGCCCCTGACAGGAAGACGTTCTGTTAAATCGCCTTCACCTTCAGAAATATTTTTAAGAACCCCAACAGTATTTTTAAGGGGCTTAATAATCAGGCGTGAAATAACCATAGCAACAAGAGCACTCACTACTGCGGCAACTATAAGACTGAAAAGCAGGGCACTTCTCACATAGCGGTTGGAGGCAGACATTGTTTTTTCTGGAGTAACCATGATGTAGTCAAGGTTCACATAACCGTTATTTGAAGGAATAATTCTTACGTTAAACTTTTCATTATCCATGTCAACGGTAAATTCTTTTGCGACACCATTCTGATAATCCTTAAAAATTTCTGTGACAGAAGTAAACTCATCGGCCGCATTTTTCTGGTCAACAACAATTGTTCCCGTTCTGTCTGTGATGATGATGTAGCCGTTCTTTTTAATGTCGCCTTTTGCATCATTACAAAGTTTTTTAAGATACTCAAGGCTTGATGTCATGGAAATTACACCGCGGAATCTTCCGTCAAGATAATTGAAACTTTTTGAAACAAGAATGGAAGAAACACCGTTAGAACCCTGGTAAGCATCAGAAATATCAATCTCACCATTTTTTGCTTTTGCACCCTTGTACCAGGAACGCACAGAAGCATCATAACCGTTGGAACGGTCAGAAGCGGGATACTGCATGTAATTACCGTCTTTCTCAAGGGCAATGCTCAGTTCAAGAACACTGGAAAAATCGCTTACAACTTTTGAAAAGAAATCAAAAACTTCCCTTTCATAAGTGCCCATGCGCTCGCGGGACATTTTAACTTTACCGCTTGGATCAGAAAGATTTTTATAGGAAGTAATACTGTCATCGTCGCGGCGGATAAGTTCCATGTCGGAAATAAGGGAAACGACAGCGGACAGTTCGCTAAAATGTTTTGCCACACCATTGTCCAGAAGAGTAATTGTTTCCTTCATGCGAAGTTCATGCTCAGACTGATTGTGTTTTCCCACTACTCCGTTTATGGCGAGTGTAACACACAATAAAACAACAACAATTGTTGCCGTCATTCCAACTGTAATTTTTAGACCGATGGAAAAATTCCGTTTCATATAAATACTATATTTCAGGTAAAGCGAAAAATCAAGTCTATTTTCAATTTATTTTCATAAACTTAATTTGTTAAAGAATTCACATTCAAAAGGAAATATTGTATCATTCAAATATGAAGAAAATTACAAAAAGACTTTTTGTTCTATTTATACTTTATTTTTTTACACAGAAATTGCAATAACAAAGTGATTGGTTTTGAATAATAATCATATAACAAAAAGTTCAAAACCGATAACCCTGCTAAGTCTCTGCGTTAGGGATTGTAGGGGCGGCGTAGCCGTTGCCGATAGGCAATGAAGTGCGAAGGCACGGAACCCGCAAGAATGGCGTTGCCATTCTTGTAACGAGTTTGCAAGCAAACTCACGAAAGCCCGACCCCGCGTGAGCGGGAGAACGCCCAGATTCAACTTTTAATAATTCGCATTACGTCTGTCTTTATTTATCGCAGCCATCCGTTTCATCTCATCATCTGTGAGAGAAAAATCCCAGACGCTTGCATCTTCTATGATGTGCTTTTCGTTGGAGCTTCCCGGGATTGCAATATTGCCTGCCTGCAG
>JAEEKM010000049.1 GCA_016282455.1 Treponema sp.
CCTGTTTTTTTCTGCACCCTCTAATTCCGGTTTTGAAGGATAATTGTTGATTTTCAGCTGATTTTGCAGACTGATTGCATCCTGTGTTGCACGGAGTTTTGCGTTTCCTGCATGTGAAGGATGCGTGCGGAACATCTCAAGACTTCCTATGGTAATGTCCATAATCTCCCCCCTGTTTTTTCCCAGGAATCAGTCTAGCACGGCGGCACTTTTTTGTAAACCTTAATCGGTCAAATAAGTTTACTGCATACGGTCATTGAGCCTGTCAAAATGCCCATTGGCACTAAAGATGTTGTTAGCGGCCTAAAATATCCAGTGCGGAACTGAACATTTCCTTGCTGCCCTGAATTACGGAAGAGTTTGCCTCGTAAGCACGGTTTGCAGAAATCATGTCTACCATTTCGTTTACTATATTTACGTTTGGGTATTCCACATAACCCTTGTTGGGGCCGCTCTGAATTGCGTCGGGGTTTTCAGGATCCCAGACCATGCGTCCCTGGGTTTTGTCTTTTGTTATTTCACGGACACGTACACCTTTTCCGGGACCATTGTCCATGTCATCATTTGCAAAGGGGAGGCGCCAGGTGGGATTTTTGTTTGCGATTGGTTCTACAACCACACCCTGCTTGCGGTAGGGGCCGCCTTCCTGGGTACGGGTTGTTGTGGCGTTTGCAATGTTGTTTGAAATTACATCTGTGCGGAGGCGTTCAACGCTCATGCCTGTTGCGGCTATGTTAATGCTTGTAAAAAGTCCCATTTATTTCCTCCCTTACAGTTTCTGCATTGCAGTTTTTACCTGGCTGAACTCAAAACTTGTGAGCTGGGTGAGCAGGCGGTACTGCATCTGAATCTGAACAATGTTCATGGCTTCTTCTTCTGCGTCTACATTGTTACCGTTTGCTTTGGCGGTAGTCTGCCAGTCGGTTACACGGCGGGGTTCTACGTCCTTCCAGTCTTTTGTTTTATTGATGGAAATGTGATTGCTGTCGGTGGTGACAATCCCAAGTGAGTTTCCTGCATTGTCACGGCTTGCAAAAGCACGCTTTAATTCACTTTCAAAGTTCACATACTGCTTTTTGTAGTTTGGAACTTCACTGTTAGCGATGTTGTTGGCAGTAACCTGATACCTCAGGCTCTGTACATCCATAGCGCGGTGCAATAAATCTACCGATTCAAAAAAATTATTCATCCCCATACCTTAAAAATCGGCATTCTGGCAGGCAACTTTAGGGATTTTAGTAAATACTTAGCCTACATTGTATTTTTAATCACATTTCGCTAAAATTACTGCATAAAAATGCGAGGTACCAATATGCTTTCAAAGAGGCTTGAAAATCTTCATCCTTATGTTCCGGGAGAACAGCCCAAAGACAGGGTTTACATCAAACTTAATGCAAACGAAAACCCCTACCCTCCCCACGAAAGCGTTGCTAAGGCAGTGGCAGAAAATGTCCTTTCCCACAGTGAAGGCCTGGCCCTTTACCCTGACCCGGATTCCCATTCCCTCCGCAAGGCAATTGCAGATATGTTAAACCAGACCGGCGGTGTTCTTTGCAGAAGCGAAACTTCTCTTTCTGAGGGACAAAAAAACTGCAGTCCTTCAAAAGAAGATAAAATTCCCTTCACCATTACCCCCGAAATGATTTTCTGCGGAAACGGAAGTGACGAAGTTTTAAGTTTTGTTTTTTATGCCTTCTTTGACTCTGACCGACCGCTTGTTCTGCCGGAACACACCTACAGTTTTTACCCCGTCTACTGCGGTTACTACGGCATTCCCATGAACAGAATCCCCCTCAAAAGCGACTGGCACTTAGACACAGACAAAATGCTTTCCGAAGCTAACAAAACAGACAGTGCCATCATTTTTGCAAACCCCAATGCCCCCACAGGAATCGCCCTTACAAGAGCTGAAGTTGAGGCAATGATTCAAAAAGCCCCCAAAGACAAAGTTTTTATTGTAGACGAAGCCTACTGCGACTTTGGCGGAGAAAGTTCCATTCCCCTTCTTGCAAAATACAAAAATCTTGTGATTGTCCGCACATTCAGCAAGAGCCTTTCCTTTGCCGGAATGCGACTGGGCTATGTTGTTGCAAACCCTGAACTTATTGAACACATCTTTACGGTAAAAAATTCCTTCAATCACTTCCCGGTTGATTTTGTAACACAAACTGCAGGAGAAGCATCCTGCAAAGCAGCCTGGTACTACGCAGAAAACGCACGCAAAGTTGTGGAAGAAAGAGAAAGTCTTACTGCATTTCTTAAAGAAAGGGGATGGTTTGTAATTCCAAGCTCCACAAACTTTATTTTTGCAAAAAAAGACGGACTGAGCGGTAAAAAAATCTATGAGGCCGTTAAAGAAGCGGGAGTTCTCATCAGACATTTTTCTACCCCAGGTATTGAAGATTTTGTGAGAATTACAATCGGGACCCATGAACAGATGGAAATATTAAAAAAAATATTTTTAACACTTTCCTGATTTTCTCACAAGCGTTTAAAATCCACAACAAAAATTTGATATTTTTTAATTAAATCCGGACTGATACTTATTTTAAGAAAACGAAAACTGCTTTCTTAAAATAAGGAGGTCCGAATGAAAAAAACAAAACTTCTTTTATCCATTGCAGCACTCTCGCTTTTATGCGCAGGAACTGTCATGGCATACGACGCAACTGCAAACATCCGCATGACAGGCAGTCTTGTAAGTGTTGAAAAAGATGGTGATGGAATCTTTACAACAGATATTCTTACAAATAATCCGACAAATCAGATTGACAATCCCGGTGATGGAATTGAGATTGACTTTGATGCCGGCATTGCAGGTGCACACATCGGAGTGTGGTACAAAACTGCAACAAATGGCGCTGGTGATGCAAATCTCTTGGATGACTGGTCTGCATATTTCCGCAGGACTTATGTCTGGATAAGCCCGATTGATATGCTCAAGATTCGTGTGGGCTATATTGGAACCGAATCATTCTTTAAAGAGCGCATTGACCAGTGGAAGGTCGGAAGCCCCTTCTCCATTGCGAGCCGTAACTGGACAGCTCACCCAATGTACATTAACTGCAACGATGTTGAAGGCTGGGGTTTCGGACTTGAACTTCGTCCGATTGAACAGCTTGCAATTAACGCAGGAATCTCACCTGCAAAGAAAGGCGGCTACATAAATGGCACAGTTCCCTCTATTAGAATTTCAAGCGACAGCGAAGATGTACTTGTAGCTCCCTGGGGCATTGGCGCAAGATACTGGCTGGACAAGTTTGAGTTCCAGGCTTCATACCGTTCCGGCATTGCAAGTGATACAGATGACCTTGGAACACTCAAAGACACATGGAGTGTTGCCCGTCTTGCCGTTGGCTATACAGATTCCAGCGTATACGCATTCTTCCAGCCAATTCTCGGATTTGATTACGACACAGATTCAAATGCACTCAAACCAACAGGTCTCTGTCTTGACATTTACGGTGAATACTACTTTGACGCATGGACATTCATGCTTCACTCACCCGTCACATTCCGCTTTACTGGTGATGCAAATGATGTCAACTACCTCGAATGGATTGCACAGGTCAAATACAATCTCGGTTCATTCGGAAACGTAGACGACTTAACTCCCTATGTTAAGTTCGGTTCCTCATGGGATGACGTTGGAATCAGCACCGCATATCGTGTCTGGAGATTTGATGACACATTTGGCGACTACTTCAACATGAGCTTTGCACCTGGACTAAACCTGAAGGTTGCTAACTGTGTTGTTGACGTAGCAGTCCAGTACGATATGTATTCAACAAAGTATAAGAATCAGATGAATAAGGACTGGAACATAAGCGTTCCGTTCTCTATGAAATTATCATTCTAGTAATTGGTTGGTTGCCTGTTAAACGGGCAGCCAAAAACTAAATATTGCTTCATAAGGAGATTAAAATGAAAAAGATTTTTGGAAAAATCGCAGGAGTAGCACTGGCAGCACTCTTTGTAACAGGCTTGACTGGATGTCCAACTCCAAACAGTGGAAATGGTCCCAGCAGTGATTCACTTTGGGAAGATGCAGAAATTCTTGAAGACCTTGCTGATAAAACAACAAGCTGGGAAGGTGAAGATAAAGACGCCATAAATGTTCCCGACACAATTGCTGCCCGCATGCAGATAGGTTCAAAAGTTATTTTTGACGTTGATGTTAATGGTGATTATGTAAAATTCCGTGTAACAGACAATGCATGGGGAAATGTTGGCGTAAACAAGTATTACAACAAGAAAGGTGTAGAACTTGAAAATCTTGAGGCAGACACAGTTAATGTTGGAGTCTATTCTTCTCCAGACGGAACACCTGCCGGTACATATTACTTCGTTGTTACAGAAGAAAACAAAGAGCTTCTTTCAGGCGGATTTACTTTCCATGGTAACTTTACACTGAAAAAGATTGGCATCACAGATCTTCTTGAAGCTGTTCCCGATCCAGACGATTCTATTGAACTTGTAAAACCAGAGGACAAAGACGGATACAACACATTCTGGGCTCAGTATTCAGGAAAGAAAACAGGTTCTGTTGTTCTCGTGCTTAACTATGAAAGCGAAACTCTTAACAAAAGCGTTACACTTTCCAACGTTGACATTGAATACATCATCAACGACGGAGAAGCAAAGCATTACACAGAAAATATTTCAATTCCAAAAAATCAATACGGAACTGACTATCAGGCAAAAGTCCCACTCTTTGAAAACTACAAGGTAACAAAGAACGATGCAATTTATGTAAAGATTACTGCAACAGTAAATGATGAAGATGCTGTATCAATCATTCAGGGTAACCTCATCGATACAGATTCTTCTGTACAATACTGGCGTGAAATGTGTATCGAAGAGCAGCAGAAACAGATTCTTGGGGGTATCACTTATGCAGAGGCCTCTGGCGATGACACATCTTCACAGGGAGGTGATGAGCCAACTGCAAATGATCGCCCTGCAGTAGGAACAGTAGTTTACACAGCAAGCGGAGATGCACTTACAATCAGCCTCCCACAGAACATTTACGGTGACCCCGCAGTCAGCCACGGAGTTCAGTTTGCACCCGCAGGTACAACCTATCTTCCAAAGGGAGCAAAGAATGGTGAAGCATACACAATCACACTGAAAGGAACTGCAGATGCAGCCTTTGAAGCAAACATTCAGTTCCTTACATCATCATGGGGTGGATTCGGAGAAGCCGTTCATGCAAACTTTACAACAGATGCATTTGAAGTTTCCGGAGAATACACCTTCGGTTCTGATACAGGAGACGGATTCATGTTTGTAATCTCAAATACAGATCCTGAATGCACTGCTAAAACCCTTACACTTACAGAGTTCAC
>JAEEKM010000050.1 GCA_016282455.1 Treponema sp.
TTCAAAAGTCTTTTCCTTTCCAATCGTGAGAATCAGCTGAACGAAACTTTCGTAGATGTCGTGTCCCGTTCCCTGCTTTGCCTCTGCCCAGAGAATGGATTTGAGGTTTTCCACATCTTCAAAAAGATTTCTCTGCCCTTTGTCGGAGGTGTACTTTGCAATTACAAAGTCTATGTTCCCAATCTGCGTGTACTTGTAGGCCTTGAAAAAATCTTCCCTTACGGCACTTTTAAGAGGCTCCTCCCTCAACTTATGGTAATCCATGGAAATGACCTACTTAATCTCAAAATTAACCTTCTGCACATTGCCGCACCAGTCGGTGATTATAAGGCTGGCTTTTCCAGACTGACCCGTAGTTTTTATGTAAGTTCCAGCCGTACCGCCCTTGAGGGACACTGCCTTAGGTCCAATGATTTCGACAGGACCTTCACAAGAGAGTGTTACCGCTTCCTGACAGTAGTGCTGCACGTTGCCTTTTTCATCTACCGCCTCAAGATGAACTTCCGTAACGTCGTAGCTGTGGGTTTCCTCAAGTTCAGATCTTTTTGTCCATGCACGGACAGAGGTGGTCTTTGCAGGAGCCTTTACCACAGTAGAAACAAGTTTACCGTCTCTGTAGGCCTCAAACTTGTAGCTCGTTGTAACACTGCCGCCAGCCCCAAGATTACCCAGGTAGCGGGTAAAGAAGGACGTCATCTTCGAAAGGTCAGTGGTCTTTGTAAGTGCAAGTTTTACTCCAAGCAGTTTTACACTCATGGGAAGATTGTCCATTCCGTAAAAGAGTACTGCATGTAAAACTTTTTTTATGTCCTCTGCCTTTTTTTCACTAAAGCCGTAATCCTTTGCAAGACGGGGACCAATAAAATCATCTACAAGAAGGGGGCCGTGCTTAAGGTTTTTGTAAGGAGAATCGCTTGCCTTGAACTCTTTAATAAAACTGTCGTTCACATAAAACTTAACGGAGTCTGCGTTAGTAAAAATCCAGACCGCTTCCCTGTTACCTGCGGGGTATTCCCCAAGATCCATGCTGCTTGAAATTTCAAGAACATCGCCTACAACTTCTGCATCCTGCTGACTCTTGTAAACGCTTGCGGCAAGTTTTGGGTTTCTGAACATATCCATTACGCCGTGGTAACAGATGTAGTCTCCCGCGCCAAACTCTTTATGAGTGTTGTAGTCAAAGGCACACCAGCCGGAAGAACCGCCTATGTCTTCGTGTCCTGCAACAGAGTCAAGAACATTCGTGTGGCGAAGTGCATGTTTCATTCTGTGCCATTCATCATCAAAACTTTTTGTGGGGTACATGTGACCGTTGTATTCAGTAACCATGTAACCGCCCTTAGATTTTGTAATTTCTTTTTTAGGGCGCACTCCCTCGTTGTTTCCAGTGTGACTGAAGTCGTTGTAAGTGTAGACGTCTTCAAAAAAGTGACTGTTTGCAAAATTGCGAACGCCTGCAGTAGGACGGGTAGGGTCAAGTTCCCTTGCGGCAGCATTTGTTCTTTTAAAGAAGTCGTCATCATCCGGACTTTCGTTAATGCGCACTCCCCACATGAAAATGGAAGGATGATTCCTCCACTGTAAAACCATCTCGCGGGTGTTCTCAACTGCAATATCTTTCCATTCAGCGTCTCCAATGTACTGCCAGCCTGGAATCTCAGTAAAAACAAGAAGACCAATTTCATCACAGCGGTCAATAAAATAATGGCTCTGGGGGTAGTGGGAAGTTCTTACTTCGTTAAGTCCCAGTTCGTATTTTAAAATATCTGCATCTTCTTTCTGCATGGAAGCAGGCATTGCATAACCCACATAGGGCCAGCTCTGATGTCTGTTTAATCCGCGGAGTTTTATTTTTTTTCCATTAAGATAAAAACCGCTTTCGTCATAGCGGACGTCCCTGAAACCAAAGCGGACAGTATTTGTGTCAACTACATTTCCGTTTGAATCAAGAAGTTCCGTAGTAAGTGTGTAAAGGGCTGGATTTTCAAGGCTCCACTGAACTACAGGCTGTGCTTCTGCGCTGGTAAGAATAAGCCCGTCTTTGGTTCCCGTAGAAATTTCTGCTGACTGACTATTGTCCCCGCAGGAAGTGATTGTCTGGTGGAGGGTAAAGCCTTCTGCTTTTTCTCCACCAAGGGTAACCTGGCTTTCAAAATGGGCACCTTTTGTCTTTACAAAAACATCCTTTATATATGAAGAATTTTTTACGTCAAGGTAAACGTCCCGGTAGATGCCTCCGTAAGTCATGTAGTCAACCACGTGTCCGAAGGGGGGAAGGTTAACGTTTTCACGGCTGTCAACTTTTATGCAGAGGGTATTTTTTTCTCCGGCTGGTAAAAGGCTTTCTGTAAGGTCGACTGTAAAGGCAGTGTAGCCGCACTTGTGTTCACAAAGTTTTTTTCCGTTAAGGTAGACTTCGCTTTTGTGGGCAGCGGCTTCGATTGTAAGGAGAATCTTTTTTCCGTTCCAGTCGGTTTTTGTTTCAAACTCCGTGCGGTAGAGTGAAAGTTTTTGATAAAGCTCCGGGTTAAAATTGTTAAAGGGAGTTACAGAAACTGTGTGGGGAATACGGACTTTTTCAAGTGGGGCTGAAAAATCGGAACCAAGCATTTTTTCGTCAAAATCAGGCGAAAAATAAAAAGAATTATTCAGGTAAATACGTTCGTTCATTCGAACAGTATACGGCAGCTTGCTCCTTTTGTCAAAGTTTCTCTATGACCTTGCCAAAGGTTGTCAATTTTGCATACTTGCGGTATAATAGAAACGATGAACTGGTTGATTTTGGCACAGGATGTGCATGATAGTGATTTAAAGCCCGTAGAAAATCTTCTGGGCGAAAAAAATGTTGAGTTTATAGAAGCATTTTTGTATGACGGTCTTTCCAGGGAAGATCTTGCGGACATTGAGTCAAAATGCCTTCAGGTTTCCCACTGTATAATTCTCGGCAACTCTGCTTTCTTTGACAATCCTTATTATGGTTTTGTATGCGGTTTGCTTTCCGGCAATAATGTGCAGGTTTTTCTTGCCACCCGTGACAAAGCTCTTTCTGACTACGAAAAAAATGTATTCGCATCTTCATGTAAAAAGCCCCAGGCCTTTTCTGATGTAAATGCTCTCACAAAACACCTGTCAGAAAACTTTACTGAGATTTCAA